>JAITRI010000026.1 GCA_031288455.1 Puniceicoccales bacterium | reverse complement strand
GTCGCAAAGCTTTCCGAAGAGAGCAATTCGGATGTTGATTTCTCTTTCTTCACTTGCGCTAAAGGCTCGGATAACGACTCAAGTTGAATGTTTGACTCTTTCGCCGATTGATTCGCGCCAACGTCGGAAAAATTTTCCGCAGCCTCAGCGCCAGAGACAACATTTTCAGTTGCTTCATTGGCGACTGACTCGGCTGACACTTCAGCGGGCGCATGTGCGTCATCTTCGTGAATCTGCTGCGTTTCACTACCCTCATTCGCCATTTGAGTTTCAGAGCACAATGTCCGCTGCAAAATACCACCAGTCGAGATCGCGCAGAAAATTTCCATTGGACTTGTTGACCCGTCGACTCTCAGCGAAGGATTCGGCACATTAGTCACATCACCTCTGTGCTCGTCGACACGCGCGGGTGATGCATTATTGCCACTACTTTCGCGCTTGTTCACCTTCCGGAGAGGCGACAAATCTCTGCGACCGACAGTGATGCGGTATATGTTTAAACTTTTTCCCTTCGCCACAACTGGGTCTTTGTCGCGCAATTTGGACCTGGCGGCGAGTATGCGCACCGAAGGAAAGTCGCGGCAAGAATTACTACCGCCGCCTGGGTTTATGTAAACTTCCCCATGCGCTATGCGCACGCCAGTGTTCGCCTCTTTCCTTGCCGCTTCCCTTACTTCATGCTCCGCACGCAGCCTTGCCTTTTCCTTCTGCAAATCAGCATACCACCCAGTGAAACCTATCATAGAAGCCTTTCTTTTTAGAGAAGAAGTGCGCATTACACGCCATTGAAACGCACGTGTCAAGCATAAAAAAATTTTCCGTGAGAATTTAAGCGCAGCGGAGGATTTCATAAATGCACAAGAGCGCATGGATCTTGTAAAAATTTTCCCATTCACTATGGGTATCACAAATCATCGTGGCGCCGGAATGAAAATATTGTTTGCCGCATCGGAGTGTGATCCATACTGCAAAGTCGGAGGGCTTGGCGATGTCATCCCGGCATTGGCGGTGGCGCTGAGAAAAATCGGGCATGACGTGCGCATAGTCCTGCCGAAATGTGCATCCGTAAATGAGGCCACACCGTTTGTGGCCGTTGGAGGTCCGATGATCGTAAACATGGGATATGGCGTGGAATTTGCGCAGCTTCTGTCGACGGAATACAGGGGCGTCACGGTCTATTTGGTCGAATTCAACAGATATTTTGGGAGAGGCGGCATCTACGGAGAATGCGGAGAAGGGTACTGCGACAATTGGGAACGCTTTGCGTTTTTTTGCCGCGCGGTGATTGATGCGTGCCAATTTCTGAACTGGAGCCCGGATGTCATTCACGCCCACGATTGGCCAACTGGCATAATTCCGGCGCTGCTGAGTGTCCACAGTAGGCCGGAGGCTGTGCGCAGCAGCGGATCAGTTTTCACCATTCACAACATGGCACACCACGGATATGCGCCGATGGAATTACTAGACTTTGTCGGGCTCTATGACCACTACTGGCATCCATTCGCGATGGAGGCCTGTGGAGCCGTAAATGTGATGAAGGGAGCCCTGCAATTTGCCGGGAAAATTACCACCGTCAGCAGGACCTATGCGGAGGAGATAAAGACGAGCGACTACGGGCATGGGTTGGATGACGTGCTTCGCTACCGCGCGAGCGACATGATCGGAATCTGCAACGGCGTTGACACGGACATTTGGAATCCGTTGACCGATAGGTTCTTGCCCAGGAATTTTTCGGCGAAATCGATGGGTGGAAAAATGATATGCAAGCGCAGATTGCAGGCGCACATGGAGCTTGCCGATGGCGACGGGATCCCAATTTTTGGAGTGGTGGCGAGATTTTTTGAGCAGAAGGGATTGGATGTTCTCTGCGACATCTTGCCGGATGTGGTGAAAAATATGGAGGTGCAATTTGCGCTGCTGGGCTCAGGAGATAAGCACCTGGAGTGGAGATTTATGCAGCTGATGCACAACTTTCGCGGAAAAGTTTCCTGCAGGATCGGGCTGGACAACCCACTGGCGCATTTGATAGAGGCCGGCGCTGATTTTTTCGTTATGCCCAGCAGATATGAGCCGTGCGGGCTGAATCAAATGTATTCCATGCTATACGGGACGTTGCCGATCGTAAGGGCGACCGGCGGTCTCGCCGATACCGTCGAAAACTACAACGAAAAGACGGGCGATGGAACTGGATTTGTTTTTAGGGATCTGACGTACTCTGCGCTGTACAACACAATCGGATGGGCATGTGCCACCTACTATGACCGCCGCGGAGACGTCGAAAGGATGCGCCTGAGTGCCATGGGAAAAGATTTCTCCTGGGCAAAGGCCGCCGGAGAGTATGAGCGCGTCTACGGAGCGGTTGCACCGGTGCGCCGGTGCGGCGCACCCCAGTAAATTATCGCTTTGACAAAATTAATAAAAATTCACTATTGGCGACGATGCTGATTCATCCGGTCTATCGCATTGTTGTATTCATCGCGAAGATAATGTTTCGCGAGCTGTTCGATGGTGATGTATACGGCGATGAAAACATTCCAAGGCACGGGCCATGTCTGCTGGCGTGTAACCATCTGAGCTACTTTGATCCGCCGTTCATCGGCAGTGCGGTGTCAAACAGGGAAGTGTTTTCGATGGCGCGCAGTTCGCTATTTCGCACAAAATTCCGCAACTGGTTATTTCGCAACATGAATTGTGTCGCGCTCAACAGGGGGGGCGCCGATGTGGCTGCCATTAGGGCGGCTTTGCGGCTATTGAAAAATGGCAAATGCCTCATGATTTTCCCCGAAGGGACACGTTCGAAGGATGGATCACATGGCAGTGTGCATGCCGGAGTCGGGATGTTGGCCTGCAGGACGAGGGTCCAGGTGATCCCCTGTAGAATTTTTGGGACATTTGAAATCATGGGGCGCGGAAGGAAATTTTTCGACTGGAATAGGAAGGCGACCATAGTATTCGGCACAGCGCTGAAGCCGGCCGATTACATGCCGCCAGACGCGTACAAAAGGGACTATGAATACAGCGCCGCCGTGATCATGGAAGCCGTCAGAAGCATTCAAATTCCCGGCTGTGCGAAATGATGTGTGCGCCGTTTGGAATGCAATGCTGCGGTGGAGTGGAGACGCGGAAAATTTTTTGCAAATGCAAAATCTTTCTTTGCATTTCCGGATGCGGCTGCTATACAACCATCCAGTTGGCATGAAAATGTTTTGGAGAGGCGTTTATGTGCTCGTGGTAGCGGTGGTATTTTTTTGCCGCTGCAATGCCGCCACTTGCCAGGAGGATCAGCATTTTGTCAGGGTCGCCATCAGCGACAATCAATTCAAGAATTTTTCCTACGATGAAATCGAAATAATGGCGCCGAATGGATGCACAGTCCGCAGGGAAAATTCTCACATTCCGCTGGCGAAAATTCCGCGCGGGAAACCGGTGAAGATCAAACTGAACGGGGAAACGTTTTCGCTGGCATCCGGAAAAAACATTAATCTGGAAGATATCCGCGGCACAATCACAGTGGAATGCCAAAGCGGCGGACTCGGCATTTGTGGCCTCAGAAGGAATAAAAAGCAGGCGCTGTACGGAGGGAAATTCGAGATCCGGCTCGGACAAAATGGCAAATTTTTTGTGGTCAACGTGATTGAATTGGAGGAATATTTGAAGGGTGTCATTCTGAGCGAGATGCCGGCGAAGTTCTCCATCGAAGCGCTGAAAGCGCAGGCGGTTGCCGCGAGAAGTTATGCGCTTCTGTCGAAGGTGAAAAATTTTAGTGAATTTGATCTGCTCGATTCCTCCACAAATCAGATGTACTTGGGCATGGCAAATCAGTTGCCGAAGGGCAATAGGGCCGTCGAGAGCACGGCTGGCATAGTCGCGATGTGCGACGGCAAGCCAATATTGCCGCTATATTTTTCCACGTCCTGTGGACACACGGAAAACTGTGAAAATGTCTTTTCGTCGCCGAAAACAAACTCATTTCCCGGCATACGGTGCAAATATTTGGTGGGAGTGCCCGATGACGGGAGTGTGGGAAATTTATGGGATGAGGAAACCGCCAAAAAGTTTTACAAATCACGACCAAATCTCTACGATTCCGCATCGCCGCATTTCAGATGGGTGCAAAAGTGGCGAGCGGAGGAATTGGAAGAAATTTTGCGGAGGACGCTGCTGAGTGGAACACATGGAGATTTCGTGCGCAGTGAGTCGTCCGGTGGAGATAAATTCGGGAAAATTCTGAAGGTAAACGTAAAAAAACGCGGCGTTTCCGGGAAAATCATCGAACTGGAGGTGATTACCACCGAGAATGTTTTCAGCGTCAGGAAGGATGCGGTGATTAGAAGCGTGTTTGAAAAAAATGGAAAGCCGCTGCCAAGTGCCAATGTGGCGTTCGAGCACACGGTCGACAAAAATGGTAAGCTGTCGAAAATTTATGCCTACGGCGGTGGATTTGGGCATGGCGTTGGCATGAGCCAATACGGTGCGAATTTCATGGCGACTCGCCTCCACAAAAATTTCGAACAGATCCTAAAAAAATATTACGGTGGCATTTCCATCGCGACAATCCCGATGCTGCTGCACATCGGCGGCACAAAAAAATCAGTTGCGCAGAGCTTCTGCGCGCCGAAAAGATCAGCATTTCTAGTCATCGGCGGTGACGGAAAAACACAGAATTTGGAGGCAAAAATAAATGGTGTCGCGCTAAGCTTTCCGCTGAAGTGCAGCGGGAAACCGGAAACGTCAAAGATTGATGTGTCCCGGTGCGTGCATCCCGGCAAGAATGAGGTGGAATTTTCGTGTGCAGGTGCGAGCGGCGAAGGGACATTGCGGGTATACTTTGAATTTTTTTAGCGTGAGGGCATATCTTTTGTTGCAATGGCGACTTCCACGGAATAGAAACTACAAATCCCCATGAAGTGGTACACATATTTGGCGATTAAGCAGCTATTTCCGACGGGGAAGCGTGTGTCATTCTTCACGGCGATATCGGTTCTCGGAGTGGCGCTGGGAGTGATGGTTCTATTCGTTGTGCAGAGCGTAATGGATGGATTTCAGCGGAATATTCGGCAGGCGATAGTGGGAACACAGGGAGATTTGCGCGTGGACTCGAAATCTCCCATCATGGATGGCGACGACGTGGATACTTTCCTAAAAAGTCTGCCGGAGGTTGCCGCAACCGCAAAATACTCCTATGGCATCGCAATGATGCAGCGTGACAAAAGGCCTGCATTCCCGATAATTAAAGGGATTGATCTGGAAAATGAACTGCGCGTCGTGGATCTGCAAAAATTCATAAAATGCGGGACGCTGGAAAATTTTGATTCCGGCGGCGTAATTCTAAGCGGAGAGCTGGCGCGCTGGATGCGAGCGAATGTCGGCGACAGCGTCGAAATCTATTCCCCAAAGATGATGGAAAATGAGGACGGAGATGAGGTTATTTTGCCAAAGACGCTGGAAGTTGCGGCGATTTTCGAGACAGGATATCACCACGCGGATCAGAATATTGCGCTCCTGCCGCTGGACGTCATGCAGGAGCTGTACGGCCTAAACGGATGGATTCACGGCATTGGGATAAAGTTGAAGCCCAACGTGCGTGCGGAAAAGTTTGCATTTGAGCTTAACAAATGTCTCAATCCGCCGATATTGGCGGAGAGTTGGCAGGAAATGAACCGCGACCTGCTGTTTGCTTTGAAAACTGAAAAAACGATGATGTTTTTTGTGCTGCTGTTCATTCTGCTGATGGCCGCGTTTTCCATTGCCGGGTCCTTGACGATTTCCGTGGTGCGCAAAACGCGCGAAATTGGCCTCATCGGCGCGCTAGGAGGAACCGCCAAGCAGTGTGCCGCGTGTTTCATGGTACAGGGTCTTGTGCTTGGGATTGTCGGAAGCGCCATCGGAATTCCTCTGGGAATGGCCGTCATTCGCTTCAGAAATGACATAGTGTCGGCATTCGTGAAATTGTGTCGCGTGGAGGATTTCATGCTGAAATTTTACGCGTTCTCCAACATGCCGGCGCAGTACGGCGCCCGTGACATTTTCGTGATAGTCGCGTTTGCCATCGCTCTGTGCTGTATCGCGGGCATATTGCCGGCGCTGAAGGCAGCGAAAATAAACCCGGCGGAGGCATTGCGCAATGAGTAATATCATCGCAGAGTTGAGAGATGTGCGGAAAAATTTCCAGGACTCGCTGATTTTTAGTGGCATTGATCTGTGGATCGAGGAGGGTGAAACGATTGGCATATGCGGCGATTCCGGATCGGGGAAAACGACGCTGATGAATGTGCTCGGAATGTTGGATCGCCCCAGCGGCGGGAGTGTCATTTGGGAAGGAAATGATGTCACCGGCGAACGGAGTTCAAAACTTTCAAAGCTGCGCCCAAAGCTTTTCGGATACATTTTCCAACGGTGCAATTTGATCCCCGAGCTGAATGTGCTGGAGAATTTATTATTCCCGCGGAGGATTGTTACCGGCGTCGAACAATCGGACGTGGATTTTGCAAAAAATTTGCTGAAGCGCGTCAGCATGAGCGGCGCCGAATCCCGCAATATCACAACGCTCTCGGGAGGTGAAAGGCAGCGTGTGGCAGTCGTGCGCGCGATGATGAATCATCCGAAAATCATCATAGCCGATGAGCCGACCGGCAGCCTGGATGAGCGATCGGCGGATGCCGTCATGGACATGATAGTCGGACTCTGCGGGGAATACGGCAGTGCTCTGCTGTTGATAACGCACAACGGACGATTTGCAAAAAAAATGAATACCAGCCACAAACTCCACGGAGGGAAATTGGAAAAAATTCACCGGTGGAGCCGCGAATCGTAAAAAAACCCACGGCGGCCATGGGTTTTATATTTCCGGAGATGTTGGCTTTGGGTTTCCGATGATTTCCGCCCAGCGCGCGCCAGGGAACTTTCGCTATTTCACGCGCGCGAAGCGGTCCGCATCCGCTGCGCGGATGGGGGGGGGCAGGGGCTGTGCCCCTGCCCGCCGGAGGCATAAACGCAAGTGCCCGACGCCGTATTTTTAGGGAGAAGTGCCCGGCGCCGATGTTTTTTAGTTCTCCGCGGCTTTTGTTTTTAGACCTCCTAGGCCTCCGACGATTTTATCTTTAGTTTTCATTTTCCTGAGATTTCCGCCCTCGTTCGCGAAGCGGTCTGCATCCGCTTCGCGGATGCGGGGGGAGCAGGGGCTGTGCCCCTGCCCGCCGGAGGCATAAACGCAAGTGCCCGACGCCGTATTT
>JAITRI010000090.1 GCA_031288455.1 Puniceicoccales bacterium | reverse complement strand
AAAGTCCACGGCGCAGAGGGAATTTAGTTTAGACGAAACGGCTCCACGCGGGACTCGTGTTCGCGGGGCCGCATGAAGTCCATGCGCTGAAATTTACTCTTTTGTATTGTTTATCTTCCGGAATTTACTTGAATGGGATTCGTCCTGTTGTGCCCGTGAATTATGAATGAGTCTTTGATCCTGAGTGTTACTTCGAAGGCATTGATACTTGTGCTTGTGCTGTCAATGCCGCCGATTTTAGTGGCCACGGCGGTTGGGTTGTTCATCAGCCTAATACAGGCGCTGACGCAGATTCAGGAGCAGACGCTTGGATTTGCTGTGAAGTTAATCTTTGTGATTTTAGTTTTGTCGCTCACCACATACTGGATCGGCGGGGAAGTTTTGGAATTCACCAATTATTTGTTCAACAACTTTCCACTATTGGCAAGATAGGAAACGGATATGGATCTGCCGATCAAGGAATTGACGAGGATTTGTGCGCTTCTGATAATATCCATGGTGCGGCTTGGGGCGGCACTCGCAATCGTGCCGTTTTTTTCCAGACAATTCGTCGTCGGAACCGGACGCAACGTCGTCATTTTTGCGATGTCACTGCCGCTGTTTTACCTAATTTTTCCGACGCTGCCATCGGAGGAGGTCACGATGCTGCTGCTCGGACTATGGCTGGTCAAGGAGGCCGTCATCGGAATTATTCTTGGATTTGCCACGGGTTTCATCTTCTACGCATCCGAGGGCGTTGGATTTGTGGTCGATGTGCAGAGGGGAGCGTCAATGGCAACGATATTTGATCCGATGGCGGGCTCGCAGACGTCGCTGATGGGAAGTTTTCTCATACAAATGATGTCCGTTGCGTTTTTTTCGGCGGGAGGATTTTTATTTTTTCTGACGCTAATGTATAAAACATATCAAATTTGGCCGGTATTTGCGTATTTCCCGAAATTTGAAGCCGATTTTGCGACATTCTTTATGGATATGCTAAACCAGATAATGGTGGTAATATTTTGCCTGGCGGCTCCGATTCTAATAGTGCTGTTCCTCGCTGAATTCGGACTTGGAATGGTGAATCGATTCGCGCCGCAGTTGAATGTTTTTTTTCTATCGATGCCGATAAAAAGTTGGCTGTCCATGATGTTTCTGCTGCTGTATTTGTCATTTCTCGGGTATTTTTTCGAGAGATATTTCACCAGCGAAAGTAAGCTTTTGGAATTTGTGCGCGCGTTTGGAAGTAGATGAGTGGTGAAAAAACAGAAATGCCGACCCCAAAAAGGTTACGCGACGCCAGAAAAAAAGGGCAGGTGTCAAAAAGTACCGATTTGGTCTCAACGATGCTGCTCATAGGACTATATTCCTACATTGGCGCCGGATGGGGCAGGCACATCAAAAAAATGGGCGATATGCTGCTGTTTCCGATCGACTATCTGCGCGAAGACTTCCGGATGGCATATTCCAATGTTATAGTTGGAATTTTCATACAGACGCTGAAAATCATACTGCCGGCATTGGGAATCTGCATGGCAATGGCGGTGATAGCGAACTGCGCACAGATAGGATTTTTGATATCGTTTGAGCCAATAAAGCCGGACATAAAAAAAATCAATCCAATGGAAAAACTTAAGCAAATTTTTTCCAAAAAAAATCTGTTCGAATTTTTAAAATCCACATTTAAAATAATATTTCTCGGCATTCTTATTTATCTGGTGATAAAAAATCTGCTGCGCGATCTGCTGCTGCTGCCATTTTGCGGACTAAACGCGACCATAAATATTCTCGGGCCAATAATGCGCAGATTCGCCTACAATGTGATTTTTGCGTACGTTGTGGTTGCCTGCATCGACTTTGTTTTCCAAAAGCGCGATTTTTTGAACAAAATGAAAATGTCGAAGGATGAGGTCAAGCGCGAGTACAAGGAAATGGAGGGCGATCCTCAGATCAAAGGCAAACGCAAGCAGTTGCACCGCGAAATGATCGAACAGGATGCTCCGCGCCGGACGAAACAATCCAGCGTGCTGATAACAAACCCGGAACACATCGCCGTTGCCGTGTACTATAACATGAAAAATAAGGGGACATCGCTGCCGATTATTTTGGCGACCGGACAGGGGGCCATCGCCGAGGAAATGATCCGCGTGGCGCGCGAAAATAATATTCCCATAATGCGCAATGTCCCACTGGCACATTCTCTCATGGACGTGGGAGAAGTGATGACGTTTATTCCGACGGAATTGATCGAGCCGGTGGCGGAGGTGTTGAGGTGGGTCTATGAAATGAAGGAGCAGCACGCGCAGGGAATGGGACTGGAGGGAGAATCCCAATAGATTTCACCGCTGCAGCGTGACGACATTTTCCACGTGCCTCGTCTGCGGGAACATGTCAAATGGCTGAATTTTTTCCACGGAATATTTCTGGCAGATGACGTTCAAGTCGCGCGCCTGCGTGTCCGGTGCGCAGGAAACGTACACGATCTTCTGCGGCGAAAATTTCATCAGCTGCAATAAAAAATCATGGGAACATCCGCTGCGCGGAGGGTCTATGATGACGCTCGTTTCTCCACCTGGGAATTTCACATCTTCAAAAATTCGTTCCGCCGTTCCGCAGAGAAAATTGACATTCGAAACTCCATTTCTTTCGGCATTGCGCCTCGCAAATGCGATGGCACTTTCGCCTATTTCCACCGCTAGAATTTTTTCGAAATGTTTGGCCGCAATTATGCCGAATAGGCCGACTCCACAGAACGCATCGATGAGATATTTCGTTCCGGATGCGGCCGACGCAACGTATTCCGACAGCAGCTGCAGCGTGAACGGATTATTTTGAAAGAACTCTCCTGCGCGAAAGGAAAACTCAAAATCCCCGATTCTCTGGACAGCTGTGGCCTTCGGATTTGTTTCGATCCTCCCGCCGCAGTCACGCAGCAGCATGGTGCCGCCTCTCTTTCTGGGACTTTTATCCGCCAGTGCGTTTGCGCGTGCGGTCTTCAGCTCATCATTTATGCGCTCGGTTGCGATCGGGCACTCCTGGACATCGATGATGCGCCTGGAATCACATCTCAAAAATCCAATCGGCGGAACGGTTTTTTGGAAATGCGGGGTTATTTTCGACCGGTAGTGGTAAATTTGCCCGCTGTGGAGACATTCGCAGACGGGGACATTCACCTGCGCCAGCTTCCGCATGGAGTCTTCCACGTGGTGCCGTTTGAGTGCCAACTGTGCTCCGTAGTCCATGTGCTGGTACTGACATCCGCCGCATATTCCAAACAGTGCGCACTTTGGAGATACCCTATGGGGCGACGGGTTTGAAACATTTAGCAAATCTCCCAGCGAATAATTTTTGAAATTTTTGTAAATTTTCACCACAACATCCTCCCCGATGCAGACGAACGGCACCATCACCACCCAATTATTCACGCGGCCAACTCCGGCACCGAGATTTGTCACGTCTCCGATGGAAATTTCCACTTCCTCGTGGTATTTAAACGGGACCGCAACAAAATTTTCCGGAGATTTCATGCGCTCAGAGCAAATATTCACTGCCATGCGACAGCACTGCGATCGACTGTGCACGGCACCAGCAAAGCACTAGTCATCATCCATTGAAATAACCTTGGAAAGCCCGATCAATCTGTCACCTTTTTCGAGCGTTATCAGACGGACACCGCTCGTGGAACGCCCGATGACGCGAATGCCATTCACCGGAGAACGGATCGCCTGCCCGTTATTGGTCAGCATCATGATCTCGTCATCCTCGGAAACCGTCAGCGCCGCAGCTATGCAAATCCCCTTCTGCAGCTTCATCGCAATTACGCCGTATCCGCCGCGGTGCTGTAATCTGTAATCGTCAAATCTGGAACGTTTCCCCTGCCCATTTTCCGCGGCCAATAAAAATGTCTGATTGTTGTCCACAATCGTCATGGCGCGAACGGAGTCTCCTTCGCGGAGCGCTATCCCGCGGACCCCGCGCGTGGCACGCCCCTGGTCCCGCAGATCATTTTCGCTGAATCGCACCGACATTCCCTGTTTCGTGATTATCACCAGCTCATCATTTCCGGCAGTCATCAGGGCCTCGATGAGTGCGTCATCCTCATCAATCGCGATGCCAATGATGCCGCCGCGGCGAACATTTCTGTAATCCGCCAGACATGTCTTTTTGATCACGCCATTCTTCGTGCACATCACGAGAAATTGATGCTCGGAAAATTCCCGAAAGCATATCATCGCCGCAACGCGTTCCGATTTTTGCATCTCCAGCACATTCACCAGCGCCCGTCCCTTCGAGGTGCGCGACCCCTCCGGGATTTCGTAAACCTTTTCCACGTACACGCGTCCGCTATCCATGGCAAACATTATGCTGTCGTGCGCGTTCGCCGTGAACATGTGTTCGATGAAATCCTCATCGTGCTGCCCGACGCCGATTATTCCCTTCCCTCCTCGCTTCTGCGACCGATACATATTCGCCGCCGTGCGCTTAATGAAGCCATTGTGTGAAACCGTTATGAGGCAACACTCATTCGCTATGACATCTTCTATCCTAAACTCTCCGGCGTCATGCTCAATCTTTGTCATCCTTGTAGAGGCGTATTTGTCGCGCATTTCCAAAAATTCTTTTTTCACGAGCGCCAACAAATTCGTGTCACTGGATAAAATCCCGCGGTAGTAGACGATCAAATTTTTTAATTCCCCGTATTCATCCTCTATTTTGCTGCGTTCGAGACCGGTCAGCTGGTAGAGGCGCATGTCCAAAATCGCATCCGCCTGCGCCGCGGAAATTGGGTAGCGCGCCACCAATTCAATCTTTGCACCTTCGCGATTGTCGGATTTCCTTATCACGCGCACAAAATCATCCAGATTGTCCAGCGCAATCAGAAACCCTTCCAGTATGTGCGTGCGCGCTTCCGCTTTTTTTAGACGGAAATCCGTCCTGCGCGTCACCACATCCCGCCGATGTCCAATGTAACATTCCAGCAGCTCTTTGATGTTCATCTGCTTCGGGCGCATCCTATCCAACGCCAGCATGATGACCCCAAATGACGACTCCAGCTGCGTGAGCTTGAACAGTTTATTTATCACCACGCTGGACACCGCATCACGCTTCAACTCCACAACAATGCGCGTCCCGTTGTCCGACTCATCGCGCAGATCACTCACCTCATCCAATATCTTTTCCGTGACCAATTCCGCAATTCGCGTCACCAGCACGGCACGGTTCACGGCGTATGGAATTTCAGTGATCACGATCTGCTCCTTCCCATTTGGCAATTCCTCAACGGAAACAATTCCGCGCACCTTCAATATGCTCCGCCCAGTTGTCAAATATCTCCTGATGCTTTCCACGCCAACGACGACCCCACCGGTCGGAAAATCAGGACCGGCTATGATCTCGCACAGCTCTTCGACGCCTACGGCGGGCTCATCTATCACCATGCATGCGGCATCTATTATTTCACAGATGTTGTGGGGCGGGATATTGGTGGTCATTCCGACGGCAATTCCGGTCGACCCATTCATGAGTAAATTCGGAAGCGCCGATGGGAGAACGCTTGGTTCCTTCGTGCTCTCCTTGTAATTCGGAACGAAATCGACGGTATCCTCATCTATGTCGCGCAGCAACTCCTCCGAAATTCCCTGCAATTTGCATTCCGTATAGCGATAGGCCGCCGCCGGATCTCCGTCAACGGATCCAAAATTTCCCTGTGGAAAGATAAGAGGATAGCGCATCACCCAATTTTGCGCCATGCGCACGAGAGTGTCGTACACGGCGGTGTCGCTGTGCGGGTGGTAATTTTTCAGCACTTCACCGACAACACCGGCACATTTGTCAAATTGCCGATTGAACATCAGTCCCTCGCGCAGCATCGCGTACAAAATTCTCCTCTGCACCGGCTTCAATCCGTCGCGAACATCCGGCAGTGCGCGGCTGACAATCACTGACATTGAATAGTCAATGTAGGACGTCTGCATCACATCCGTGATATTTGCGACTGTTATTTTTTCCTGATTGGTGTCCATTTAGATGTCCAAATATAGCGCATTCAACGCGTTGTCTTCGATAAACGCACGGCGGATCTCAACGTTTTCGCCCATCAGCATGGAAAATGTCGCCTCCGCGGCCGCGGCATCGGCAATGGTGATCTGCAGCAGTCGCCGTTTGGTTGGATCCATTGTCGTTTCCGCCAACTGGTCCGCGTTCATTTCGCCCAAACCTTTGTAGCGCTGGATCGCTAAACCCTTCCGCCCAAGTTCTCGAATTTTTGCCACCATCTCAAGCCCAGAAAACAGCTCGATGCGTTCGGATTTCTTCCCGTCCGACGGAGTCGCTTCGCTGAGAAAATAGCGCGGCTGGCCAGTGACTTCAAATGTTGCCGTGTCGATGCCAAGTTCTTCCAGCCGCCTGAGCAAATCACACATCTGCTGGACTCCATAGATTTCATGCAGCGAAATCCGCTGGCGGAACGTCTGGCCGTCGATGTCGACGTCGCGCACCGCGATGCCATTTGGGCCATCGTCCACGATGCCATTGCTGCGGTAAAATTCTGCCATTTCATCACCATCCCTGAGAAATTTGTACTCATCGGAATGCCCGGTGCGAATTTTCACCATGTAGCGCGGCAAATTTTTCGTTTCCGCATCGCGGGCGTCCAGGTACACCGCCAGTGGACATCCGTTGCGAACGGCACCGTTTCCCAACTGTTCCAGTTTTGAAAATGTTCTGACAATTTCCGAAACATGATCCCTGCCGAAGACATATTCATCCGCGGCGCGCATCAAATTCATGTCTTCCATGCCGAGATCCAACAGGATTTCATTCAGCTGCTCATCGCTGTCCACGTAGCGTTCCCTGCGCTTGCGCTTGATTTTATACAGCGGCGGCTGCGCCACGTAGATGTACCCGCGCTCTATCAGTTCCTTCATCTGCCTAAAAAAGAACGTCAGCAGCAGCGTCTGTATGTGCGCACCGTCCACATCCGCATCGGTCATGATTATTATCCGGTGGTACCGGCACTTATTCGCGTCAAATCCGCCAGCATCATCCGATGATCCTATGCCCGTGCCGCACGCTGTTATAATCGTGCGAATTGCGTCGCTGTTCAGCATCTTGTCCAATCGCGCCTTTTCCACATTCAGCACTTTTCCGCGCAGCGGCAAAATCGCCTGATATTTCCTGTTGCGGCCCTGCTTCGCGGACCCTCCGGCGGAATCCCCCTCGACGATGAACAGTTCACAGAGCGCGGGATCTTTCTCGGAGCAGTCCGCCAATTTTCCCGGCAGTCCACCTCCTGACAGCGCACTTTTTCTCACCGTTTCGCGCGCCTTGCGTGCCGCTTCCCGCGCCCGTGCGGCATTTACGCACTTGTCTATTATCTTGCGCGCCAGCGCAGGGTCCGTCTCGAATGTGTACTTCAGGCTGTCTCCGACGATCCTTTGCACGATGCCGTCGATCTCTCCATTTGACAGCTTCGTTTTCGTCTGCCCCTCGAAGCGCGGATCGGGAACCTTTACCGATATCACGGCCGTTAACCCTTCGCGGACATCATCTCCGGAAATCGCAGGGTCCTTGTCTCTGATGAGATTATTTGCCTTCGCATAGGCATTTACGACGCGCGTCAGAGCGGTTCTAAATCCTGAAAGGTGCGTGCCACCCTCGACGTTGTGGATGGAATTCGCATAGGAATAAATTTGTTCCGAATAGCCGTCATTGTACTGCATGGCAACGTCAACGATGGTCTTCAGCTCAGGAAATTCACCATTGGCAACCGCATCGCCGCCTATGGTGATGGGAGCATCGTGCAGCGTGACTTTCCCGCGGTTCAAAAATAAAACGAATTGTCCTATGCCATTGTCAAAGCGGAATGTTTCGGACTTATCCGCGCGCTCATCGTGCAATTCAATCTGAACGCCGGGGTTCAAAAATGCCAGTTCCCGCAATCGTCCGGCGAGAATTTCATACTTGAACTCGCGCGTCGTGAGGAAAATTTCCGAATCCGGAAGAAATGTGATTTTCGTGCCAGTTTTATGGCTCTCCCCTATCACTTTTAGCTTCTCAACTGTCTTTCCGCGGGAAAATTTCATGCGGTAAACGTTCCCGTCGCGACGCACTTCCACTTCGAAATTCTCCGATACGGCATTGACACACTTCGCGCCAACGCCGTGCAGTCCTCCGGAAACTTGGTACGCTCCCTTTCCAAATTTTCCGCCGGCGTGCAAATTTGTCATGACCAATTCCACCGCTGGAATTTTATACTTCTCGTGCACGTCAACGGGGATCCCGCGGCCATCGTCTTCGATGGAGCAGGAACCATCTATGTGCAGGCAAACCCTTATCGCGCTACAGTAGCCGGCTAACGCCTCATCGATGGAATTGTCAACGATCTCAAACACGCAGTGGTGCAACCCGCGCTCATTGGTGTCCCCGATGTACATGTCCGGGCGCTTCCGTACGCCCTCGAGCCCCTCGAGCTTTTGAATCTTCGTCGAATCGTAGTTGCTGTTGGCAATGCCCATGTCAGTATGCGTGAAATATTCCCAAGCCACACCGTTTTAGTGCTGAGGAATGGGCGACATATAGCAACGGTCACGGAAAATGCGAACAAAATTTAAGGATTTTCCAATTAATTCACGCGGGCGGAGTGGGAATTTTATATGTTCCGCACAATCGCCATTTTCGTGTCCTGCTTCTGCTGCAATACTTCCCGCATGGATGCGAATATCGTCTTGATATCGCGAGTCGATGCATTGTATGCTTCCTGAAGATTTTTAACCTGTGTGAGATTGAAGGTTGCCAGCGACTTCATTCTGTCAGCATCCGCATCCTCATGTCCAGCTTCTTTGGTTTTCTCGGCTATTACGCTTAGCATTATTATGCCGCTTACTATTTGAAATGCGGCATTGAGCAGAGTTGAAATCATCTGGCAAACCGCATTCATGATGGTCCCTGCTCCGGCAATTGCCCCCACCATTGTAATTCCAGCGGTGACAATTTTCACGCACCCGCTGACGATCTGCAGTATTGCCTGTGTTTTTTCTGCCTCATAGGTGGCTTTCGCCGAGTTCATTTTCAGCTCAAAAACCACGTTTCCCATTTTGCTGGCAGTATTTTTTTTACCAATCAAGGCTTCCGAGCGCGAGTTACGCTGCTCATCCGACATTTTCACCAGTATCAGCATTACGAGAA
>JAITRI010000076.1 GCA_031288455.1 Puniceicoccales bacterium | reverse complement strand
TGTCGGGGCATAAGCACAAAAATTTTGTATGGTTTAATGCCTCCATTGATTGCTCATTCTAGAGCAGTTGTGAAATTTTGTGAAAAGACTGGACAGGACCCACAAGTGGGTCCTGTTTTTTGTTACTCCCATGTTCGGTGAAGTAGACTTTGTCCATGGGGATTGAACGCCTCTGCGCCCGCAGCGCATATATTTTTAATCTTCCGGCGATTTCCGTCACTCCAGCGCGGAGCGGTCTGCATCCGCTTCGCGGATGCGGCGGGTGCAGGGGCTGCGCCCCTGCCCGCCGGAGGCATAAATAAAAATGCTCGGCGCCGTACTTTTAGAGCAAAGTCCACGGCGCCAATGTTTTTTGGTTTCCCGGAGCCTTTGTCTTTGGATCTCCGACGATTTTATCTTTAGTTTTCGTTTTCCGGCGATTTCCGTCAGTCCAGCGCGTAGCGGTCTGCATCCGCTTCGCGGATGCGGCGGGTGCAGGGGCTGCGCCCCTGCCCGCCGGAGGCATAAATAAAAATGCTCGGTGCCGAGCTGTGCAATTCTATTCCTCTGTCGAGCAAATTAAGTACATTTTCTCAAAAATACAAATCTGTCGCGTCCGGAGAGATCAGCTGCGGATTCGAATTTTTCAAAATATGTTTTCGCGAAGTTTGCAATCGCCGCGTGCTGCGAATCCCCTGTTTCGATGGCCAAAGTACCGCCATTGCACAGAAATTGTCCGCAGTTGCGGATTATTTCGAAAATATCCGACAGGCCATTCATCTCGGCGACGAGCGCTTCGCGTGGCTCGAAAAATTTTATTTCCTCCTGTGAATTTTCAAATTCCTCAGCCGTTAAATATGGCGGGTTCGACACCACAAGGTCGAATTTGCCAACAATTCTTTCGAACCAGTTGCTGCGCACAAATGTGACGTTTTCTATGGAATTTCGCTTTGCATTCTGTGACGCGACATCGATGGCGTCACCGCTCGCGTCGACGGCCAACACTTCCGCCTGCGAGAAATTTTTTGCCAGCGCCAGCGCCAGCGCTCCGCTGCCCGTTCCAAGATCGAGGATCGAGCGAATGGGCGCACTCCCAAGGCGAGAAATTAGCGCGTTAACAAATTCTTCCGTTTCATTCCTTGCTATGAAAACTCGGCGGTCAACGGCGATGGATAGCCCATAGAATTGCACCTCTCCGACGATGTACTGCAGCGGCTCACGCCCGGCACGTCTGCGCACGGCATGCCAAAATTTCTTTGCTTCCACGCCGCCGATTCCGGCGCTGCATTTCCACCGGAGGGCCATCCGCGGACAGCCGATGATGTGCGCCAGCAGCAATTCGGCGTCCAACCTGGCTGTCGCTACGCCAGCGTCCCGCAGGACGATTTCGGCGGACTGCAGAGCATCACTCAGTGGCAACATTTGCGTCTCGACTTTTTTCGCATTTTGATGTGCCTGAATATGCCGAAAAATACATAGCTTAGGAAAATTACCGCAAGTGCAATGTTCCGCATGAGAACGATGAGTGATACCGCCGCGATCGACATCAGGAATGTTCGCCAACGCGTGCGCGTGGTCCAGTCGACTTTTTTGAAGCTTGGGTAATAAATTCCGCTTACCATCAAATATGCTATCAGCAGCATCAGCGGCGGCAGTGCCAGTGCCCACGCGCGCAAATCATATTCGTTCAGCACCAAAACAAGCGACGCAATCGATCCGGCGGCAGCGGGAGCGGGCAGTCCGAGAAAATCGTAATTATTTTTCTCCTGCTCACTTTTCGGCAGCAGCGGATGGGTTATCACGTTGAACCTGGCAAGTCGCACTGCGGCACACAGCAAATATAGAAATCCGAAAATCCACCCCACCTGCCGGAAAAATGGAAATTGTTCCGTAGGAGATAGTATCATTAGAAATACCATCAGCGCCGGCGCCACTCCAAATGATACCGAATCCGCAATGGAATCAAATTCTTTCCCAAATAGAGACTCTTTCCCGCCAAGCCTGGCGACTCTTCCATCCAGAGAATCGCAGATTCCAGCCAGTAGAATGAACCATACTGCCTGTGTGTAAAATTCCATCGACATCATTTCCGAAGCTGAGCAATATCTCGCCTGCATGCAGCGTATGATGGACAAAAATCCCAAAAATAGATTCGCAGCCGTGAATAGGCACGGCAACAAATAAATCTTGCGCGCACCAATTGTGCTAAAAGCTTCATCTTTCATTGTAACCCAATAGCGGCACACTTAACCAAAGAATGTGCAATATGCAACAAATATCACGTAAAAATTTGAACGCTATTCGCTTCCGCGCGACGCCTATGCATTGACAATCTTTTCCAGCGCTGCGACGCGTTGGAACAGTGAGTGCAACTTCGGACGCAGTGCATAGAAGCGCATAATTTCACCAATCGGCATGGCAGGATTTCCGCGGAGAATTTTTCCCATTTTCGGTTTATAGCTCGCAATGCCGCACTTCGCAGCTACCTGCACGCCGTCTGGTATGTGCAAATGCCCGGCTATTCCAGCCTGTCCGCCGACGATGACGTTGTTCCCGATTGCTGTGCTGCCGGCGATCCCAACTTGTGAAACCAGTATGCATTTGCTTCCGATTGTTACGTTGTGCCCAATTTGCACAAGATTGTCGATTTTCGTACCATTGCCAACTGTAGTATGCCCGAATCTGGCACGGTCAATGGTGCTGTTGGCGCCGATATCGACGTCGTCGCCGATGATGACATTTCCTATCTGCGGCATCCTTTCGTGAGCATTTTCAGTTTGCTCGTATCCGAACCCGTCGGATCCTATGACAACGCCGGGAAATAAAACCGATCGCTTCCCAATTTCGCAGTCGTGCAGCACCTTTACCGATTGGTGTAAAACGGCGCCATTTCCGATCCTTACGCCGCACCCAATGTAGCATCCCGCCATTATGGTAACGTCATCTCCGATGATTGCATCCCGCTCAATGACGACATGTGCTCCAACGCTGACATTTTTCCCGAGCGTGGCGCCGTCATCCACAACCGCCGCTGCGTGAATCCCGGATCTCGGTTTCGGAAAAAATTTCCTCTCTATGTCGCCGCAGAGCACTCCAAATGCCAGCGATGGATTGTGAAAAAGTAAAAAACAGCGGCCATCTTTTTCCTCAGCGGGGTAGTCGGCAGGAATCAGCACAACGGACGCCTCGGTGCGAAGCAGGTCTTTCTTATACTTTAAGTTCCACAGAAATGACAGGTCCCCGCGCTTCGCGTCCACTAGAGACGCAATGCCACATATCACATCATCGCATCGTCCGATAACATTCTTTGGCCGCAGAAGATCGATCAATGCATCAAGCGTATAGGAAAATTTCATGGCCACTCAATGGCACGACCCATAGAGGCTAATCGAATTTATGCAACACTTTCTTTGCAATAAATACAACATTGGTCGCAGTATCTCATGTGAACGCAATACCGCCAGCGTGTCACTTGCCATCCTTGGCGTTTAGTTTGTCAATCACCGCCTGAGTGATGTCCAGCGCATCATCCGCGTAGGGAACAGCGAATTTGTTTATGACAATGTCTCCTTTTTTTGCTTTCGCCACAGCTGATGTTGCCTTTTCCAGAGCAGTGCGCTGGTCGGCTAACTCCTTACTTCTGCGTTCGGCCAATTTCCTCTCAATGTCATGGCGAAACTGTTCAACCTCTTTCCATTTGAGTCGGAAAAGTTCAGCCTTCTCTTCCGCTTCTTTTCTGCATTTGTCGCGCACGGAGTCCAAAAGAGAATCATTATTAGCTTTCTCTTCCAAAATTTCAATTTCCTCCTGCACCTTCATCGCGGAATCTCCCATTTCCTTAAACTCCTTGAGCGCCGCATCATGCGCTTCCCTAAAGGCGTTAAAAATGGCTTTGCTTGCCTCATGATTCTCCAGAGCTTTAATTGAATCGACCACAAGAATTTTTTGAGCGGCAAACGCATCGACTGTAAACATCAGTGAACACGCAACGGACGCAGCGATAGTTATTTTACGAAATTTTTCCATAGAATGGCGGAATACTCGATAATTTTTGACAGAAATCAATACCAAAAAGCGAAAGTCATGAAAGTTTTTTGGGACGCCAATGGACCATGCGCAACGGACGACAAAACGCGTATTTTTGCGCGCAAATTAGCCATGCGAACGGCATTTTCTGCCGAACGCAAACAAAAAACTTGCCATCCATTGCTCTGGAATTACTATTCATTTAACTCAGCCTCAGAAGCCTAATTGACGTCCGCAGTAGTTGATAAATCAATTGCACGCGACACGGCTTCATCCTCAGAAAGGCCGTCGTTGAATGCGTCAATAAATGCCCGCTGGGCGCTCGGCTGTGCCACTGTGCTATTGCTTACATCGTGGCTCTCACCGTCGCCGAGAGGAGAATGTTCACCGATGTGTCCACGTCCAATTGGCTCCGCAGTCGCAGTGGGGCCACTGCCCACAGCACCTGAACAGGAGTTCGCGGGCGCTGAACTGCAATTATTTGGCATAGCGGCAACTGTCGTTGCCATCGTATTCCTAAGTGTGGATAGAGGCTCTTTAGGTCTCGACCAATCGCCGCCTATTTGCTGTCCAAGTGTGACTACCTTTCCGTAAACACTATTGGCAACGGTTCCCGCCGGGATTTCGCCACTCTCGAACAGAACATCTTTTATGTAGCAGATGATGGCATTTGCTATGCCATGCATTGCCGGTATAGCGTAAAACGTTGAAGCAAGAAAGCCGCCACGATCACACGATGCAGACATTATATTAATCTTCTCTAGGAGATCAAAATCGAATCCTTCATCGGACAATATTGTGTGCATTGGCTGCAGTTTCTCGCTCATGCGAGATATGCTTTGGCGATTTAAACTGCCGCTTTCGAAAACTTTACAGAGCTCCAGTATCACATCTAGACAATTGCGGATAATTGTGATCTCGTTGT
>JAITRI010000045.1 GCA_031288455.1 Puniceicoccales bacterium | reverse complement strand
GCTGCGCCCCTGCCCGCCGGAGGCACTAAACCGGCGCAGCGGGAATTTTAATCTAAACGGAACTGCCGCGTGTGGAATTCATGCGCGCGAAGCGGTCCGCATCCGCGAAGCGGATGCGGCGGCGGGCGATGTTCCAAAACTTGCGCTGCGGAATTAAAATATGTTCGAAGAATTTAAGGAGAGGGGCATATGTGGGTTCCCAATTTTGAATAAAATTGAACCGTAGGGCCAATGTTTCAGAAGTGAAATGTGTGGCTGCGGTGCTAAAAAATTACCCATTGGTGCCATCCGGCAGATCACATTTTTTGGAATATTTTCGCGCGAAGTGTTTGTATATTTCGCTGCAGATCGCGCCAATGATGGACCCGAGAACAATGGCTCCGAGGATTATGGTGGCGAATCCGCGCACCACGCGCTCGCTGTAGTGAGCTATGGCGCCGTGTTCCGCCGTGGCGACGACCTTTAGATTCTCGGTTCCCAAGAGATTTACGATGAACGAGCCAACGCGGTGCGTTATTGCCCACAGAAAAACAAATGTTATGGCGTTCGACAGCAGCTGCAAACACGTCAGAATCATGGCATTGGCGTGGCATACCACCGCCGCAAAAAATGCTATCACGATCTGAATTACCGATGGTATCGGCATGAGCGTTATTATCCAGCCTATGTAAAACGCCGGGACCACTTCGGATACGCGGAATGACCACAGATAGGCGCGCTTGCGAGCTATGCCTGCGAATTTATTCAGTATCGGATAGCGGTGAATGGAAGCTCTGCGGGGCATGTATCTGAGGAGTTTTTTCACAATCCTTATGCGCTTGAATTTTGAATTGCTGCCGTTCATTTTCTAAAATACATTTTTCCAGTTTCTATGGCGCAAATGCACAGATTTACAACATATCTTTGCGGAATCGCCCCCAATTCCATGTTGCCGTGCCGCATGGAATTATTCATGCCGACGGAATTGGCTCATTGGTTATGTCGCGCACCGGCAGATCTTCCCTAAATTTATAATTCGGACATTTGTGCATGCTCGGCTGCCCAGGATCATGGGGAACATCGAGATCGGGTGCCATATCCTGCGAGTCTTTGAGCAGCTCGCAGCTGTGGCTCGCGAGTGAACTCTCCCCGGAGCAGCGACTGTCCAATAGCTTCATCTGCGACGCCACTGGCGAGCACGACGGATGCGTGTCCCCGATCAATTTCCCATTAACCTGGGCGTCTTCACTCCCACTTGCAGTAACACTGGACATTTAACCACTCCAACTACTTTCCTTATGCAACAAAAATCAATGGCGACATTCACTGTTGATCTTCGTTGGCGATCAATTCCGCCTGCGTTGACATTTCCTCAAGTCGAGCTATCCAACTTTCGGTTATGTCAACGAAGAGAGCCAATCGCTCCTCAAAATTTTCTTTTCTTTTTAGGGGAAGTTCCATTGGAAATGCGAGAACTACGGTTTGGGTTTGCTTATCGATGCCTATCGTGGCTCCCTGAGTATTTTTCCAGAAGAGGTTAGATTCCAGTAGAGTCTCGAAGATCGTTTCTCTGCCCTCAAATGGAATCTCGCCGATGTAGGAATATATTATCAGCAGCTCCTTTTCTTCATCCAATTCGATATTGAGAACGACCTTATCATCAAACAGCAGTACGCAGTGACCATTCGTGTCAAGTGCAAGCCCTGGAAGGTCCAAAGACTTCCCTATAGCCTGCAACAACTCATCCACGTATGCTCGCAAATCCATACCATACATTGCGACGGTGGACATGACCCACTTTCACAATGATACACATGTTGTGTGATTTTTCTCAAAAATCAACAATTTTTTAATATAGATGTGTTTTTGTGTAAAATTTATTGGAAATGCTGCAGCTTCGATGCCCATCCGTGGCAGAGTGCAACGGCAACGGCATCGCTTTCGTCGTAGGAAATATTGTCCCCGATATTTAAAATTCCGCAGACCGTACGCCTAATTTGTTCCTTTGGAGCGCGTCCAACTCCGACGACTGACATTTTCACTCTCAGTGGCTCATATTCGGATATTGTTAAATTTTTGCGCATCAGCGCCGCTATTATTGCGCCCTTTGCCGCCCCCATGGAATGGGAAACTCTATAGTTTTGCACGTATATGGTCTGTTCGATGGCGGCACAGTCGACGCTAAATTCTCCGAGGATGTCGCTGGTGGCTGTGAAAATTTTCTCTATGCACTGAAAAAATGAGAGGGATCGGTGGCATGCTATGCGCGATGAAAACATCAGCCGCGGCGTTGTCTCGCTGAAGTTCACCACTGCGACGCCAGTCCCGCGCAAACTGGGATCGATCCCGATTGCTGTGCCCTTGAAAATGTGAACTTCTCCGCTGTTGTGATGCGCCGTTCCGCTGCGATTGGTGAAATTTTCACCGCCGCAGGAGGAAAGTTTTTCCGTCCACATGCGCCTCGAACTTTTCCCTGCCATTGGCTTCCAGTATGGGCTGCCTCTGATTTATTCAACATTTTTCGAATGGTATCCGGTGGCGATGGAATTTTCCACTGTGCCATTTTGTTTACGCCACAGGTGGACAGTTGAAGCGCCAGTGGAGGTGCATGGATTTCAAATGGTGCGCTTTGCCCGCGAGTTAGCCGCTGCGTTTCGCTCTTGCCATCGGCTTTCCAATGAATTTAAAGGCGGCAGGTGAATACTTCTGCGCTGAAAATTTTCATAGGGACATATGGCTGCCAGATGAACGAGCGCGATAGCGAAATGATCGCCGCGCAGCTGCAGCAAATCGGACATGCAATTGTGGACCGCGAAGAGGCGGCGGATGTCGTCATTCTCAACACCTGCAGCGTGCGCAGGCAATCGGAAATTAAGGCGCTGGGGAAATCCTCGCATCTGGCGAAAAGAAAGCGAAATGATCCAAATTTTAGAATCGGGATCGTGGGCTGCATGGCGGAGAGCCTTGGCGCTGAAATTTTCCGATTAAATCCCGCCATTGATTTCGTCATTGGGCCGCGCAGATTGCACGAATTGCCTGCGATTTTATCCGATGATGGCAGACGGATGCTGACGGGGGAATCCAACGCCGAGAGCGTGCAGCATGATTTCAATCGCAGGCTCGGGAAGTCAAAATGCACTGCATTTCTATCCATAATGAGCGGCTGCAACATGCGCTGCAGCTACTGCATCGTGCCGAGAACGCGCGGCCGTGAGGTGTACCGTCCCATGGCTGACATCATCGGAGAGGCGGAGTTTCTCGCGGCCAATGGCACAAAAGAAATCACGCTCCTCGGGCAGATTGTCAACAATTACGGAGGGCGCAGCGCAACGGGCAATGGCGGCACATCCCCATTTGTGTCGCTGCTGGAGAAATTAAACGAAATCGATGGCATAGAGCGCATACGATACCTGTCGCCGCACCCGGCGTATTTCACCGATGATTTGATCATGGCGCACAAAAATTTGGAAAAACTGTGTCCATCGGTGCATCTCCCAATTCAAAGCGGATCGAATCGTGTGCTGCGCGACATGGGTCGCGCCTATGGACGGGAAGACGTTCTCCGCATCGTGGAAAAATTGCGGGCCAACGTCGACGGCATTGGCATTTCGACGGACATAATAGTGGGATACGTCGGCGAGACGGACGATGAGTTCCGCGAGACACTGTCGCTCTTTGACGATGCCGGGTTCAACATGGCATTTGTATTTAAATACAGTCCGCGGCCGGGCACACGGTCTGCGGAGATGTGTGACAGCGTATCGGAGGCGGAGAAGGACAGCCGCAATGCCGTGCTGCTGCTGCGCGTTGCCGAGGCATCCGGGCGCTACAATCACCGCTACGTTGGGAAAACGGTGTCCGTGCTCGTGGAGGGACATGCGAAGCGCGGAGGACACATCATGTGCGGAAGGACCGGAACACACGTGAAAGTGTTGTTCCCGGCATCCGCTGGAGATATCGGAAAAATTTTGCCCGTCAGAATTGTCGGCAGTGCGATGGCAGTATTGTACGGTGCCGTGTGCGAATGATGCGAATTCAATTGTTGGCGCAGGTGTAAAAAAATAGCAGAATGTGTGAAATTTTTCTTGAAAATTATGTAGCCCGCAGTAGCCTTTTCGATGAGGATATCAAATGAGAACTAATCGAAAACATCACAATTCAATTGTTGGCGCAAAAACTGCCATGGTGTAAAAAAATAGCAGAATGTGTGAAATTTTTCTTGAAAATTGTGTAGCCCGCAGTAGCCTTTTCGATGAGGATATCAAATGAGAACTAATCGAAAACATCACATTAGCGGCTATAGCCTAAAATTTGCGAGGAAAATTTTTGGGCTCTGTTGCCTATTGTTTTCCCTGTGTGCGCAGCCGCTCGCGGCAGCAACGGAGGAGCATACCGCAGCACTGGAAATCGAAAACACCACTAAACCTCTAATGTTTCACAACAATCCTAGTGGAAGCAACGCTATTGTGGGTGAGAATTTGATCGTAAAAAATATTAAAGTTGAGGCCGCCCCTACCGCCCTCGCCGCCGATGGCAACAAATTCAAAACGTGGCGGTCATTCGCTGGGGAGACTTTTAATCTGTACAACAGTAATCTTGAGTATGGTACTGCCGGTGAGAAAGTTCCCGCTCTTGTGCTGGTGAAAAATGACAATGACGGCGGATCGGCGGCTGCCATTAATCTGAGTGGAGCGAGCGGAGAAAGTGGAACACCATTTACCGTCGCGCCCGAAAACGGTGATTTCGCAGTATCGGCACACGCCAAGGCATACGCTGCCGCAGTTGGCATTCCGCAGGTGTTAACCGCAAATCCAATGCA
>JAITRI010000022.1 GCA_031288455.1 Puniceicoccales bacterium | reverse complement strand
GATGCCGTTGTCTTTGGATCTCCGACGATTTCATCAGCGGTACACCAGCGCGTTCGGATTTTCCTGGAGCAGCAGCGTCTGCCACAATTTTTCTTCGTGCTCCTGGGCGCCGAACAGATTTCTGGTGTCGCCCACTATCCACAGCCCTTTGCGAATGTCGTCGTATAGGTGAGCGTCGAAATCGCAGTAGCCGAGGAATGCTCTTGTTTGCACGTTTGTGTTCATTTTGCGGAGGCTTTCCGCCTCGGCGCTTGAGAGTTCGCAATATATTTCGAAGATTTTTTTGCTGTTATCGAATACCCACGCCGTTAGCATGACCGTTGTTTCGCCGTCTTGCCCTCCGAAATACACGGGAGTATTGCTGACGGGCAAATTTTCGAAATTTTTCCCCAATGCCTTCAGCATGACATTTAGTGGGCGATTTAAAATTATACCGGACACACTTTTGCCGGTGTCGCATTCAACGAATAGCACCGTTTTGGCGAACTGCTCCTCGTCCAATATTGGATGAGCGATCAGTATTTGCCCAGCCAATGTTCCCGGCATGCCTCTGCGCCGGCGATGAGACGCATGTTCACTCATAAAGCGAACAATTTTAGCATTTTTTTTGCTTTTTACAATTAAAAGGTGCCAATTTTCATAAAAAATGCCCGACGCCAGCATTGGCCGTGGAAATTTTTCGCGAATGTGGTTCCGTTGCCGATAGCGCTCCAATTATTTTGCCGGCGATTTCGGATGGAGACAGTCCATTTTTTCCCATGATGCTGCCGATGGACGACCCGTGACCAATGAATTTATCGGGCCATCCGAACCGCAGAATTTTCCGAGTGCCACGATTTTTGCGGACGCCGCTGGAGTTCCGTTCCGCCGCTAAGTAAAACTCCAGCACTGCGCTGCCAAACCCTCCGGACAGGACATTATCCTCGATCGTCGCGACCATTTCGTAGTCTTCAAAAACTTTTCCCAGCGCCGATTCGTCCAGTGGCTTGGCAAACCGCCCGTTGAGGATGCCGGCATTCACTCCAGCTGATTTCAACTGTGCGGCCACCGCACGCGCAAGATCAATCATGGGGCCAAGGGCGATGAGACAAACTTCTTTGCCGCGCACCAGCTCATCGGCACGCCCGATTCCAAGAAATTTTGAAAACTTCAGCGCGCTCGCGTCCACCACCCGCCCGCATGATTTCGGATAGCGTATGAACGTCGGGCAATTCCACAGCAATGCTGAATGCAGTGCGTCCACGAATTCCTGTGCCCCGTTTGGCTGCAGAATTACAGCATTTGGAATCGGCCGCAAATATGATATGTCGAATATTCCGTGGTGCGTTGCACCGTCGTGTGCCGAGATTCCGGCGCGGTCTATGCAAAATATCACCGGTAAATTTTGCAGGCAGACGTCGTGCAGAATCTGATCGAATGCGCGCTGCAAAAATGTGGAATACATGGCGCAGATCGGGCGCATGCCGCCTTTCGCCAGGGCCGCCGAGAATGTTACCGCATGCTCCTCGGCGATGCCAACGTCCAGGCACCGATCGGGAAATTTGTTGCGCATGTGCACGAGCCCGGTTCCGCGCGCCATGGCAGAAACGACGCCGACTATGCGCACGTCGCATTCCGCCAATTTCGCCAGTTGGAGGCCGAGTATTTCGCCGTAATCGGTATCCTTTGCGGAGGCTGTATTTTTCTCGCAATCGGCATTTTTTTCGCAATTCTCCAGTGCGACAGCCGGTTCAACCCCGTGAAATTTTTCCGGAAAATCCGCCGCCGCGGCACATCCCTTGCCTTTGACAGTCTTCACGTGCACCAAAACTGGGACTTTGGAGTGCCTGCAGAATTCAAAAATTTCTTCCATCTGCGCGATGCTGTGCCCGTCAACGGGACCGAAGTACCGCAGGCCGTAGTATTCAAAGTATGACGTCGGCAGAATCAGACTTTTCAGTGCGCGCTTCAGTCGCCGGGCATTGCGCAGGATCGATGTGCCAAATTTGCCACTGCCGAGCATTTTTTTAAGAACACCGATTGTGGCGCCATAAATTTTGCTGCGGAGAATTTTATTCAGGTAAAGTGGGATCGCGCCAACGCTCCGTCCTATGGAAAATTTATTGTCGTTGACTATGATGATGAGTCTTTTTGTGGTAGCGGACATGTTATTCAGCGCCTCCATCGTGAGCCCACATGACAGGGAAGCATCTCCGAGAACGGCAATGATGTTGCTTGTCCCATCGCCGATTTTATCCCTGGCATAGGCCAATCCGAGCGCGGCGGATAGTGCCGTCCCAGCATGTCCGGCGACGAATGCATCGTGTTCACTTTCATCGGGGGAAGAAAATCCGCTGCAGCCGCCATCCATCCTTATTTTTAGGAACACGTCCCCGTTCCTTCCGGTCAGCAGCTTGTGCACATAGGTCTGGTGTGAGACGTCAAAAATAATCCTATCGGTGGGCGAATCGAAAACTCTATGGAGCGCTATGGTGAGCTCCACCACACCAAGATTCGATGCCAAATGCCCGCCATTCTTTGCGGTGACGTCGACCAGCAGCGCTCGGATTTCTGCGGCCAGCTCATTCAGCCGCTGGGCGGGCAAATTTTTGATATCCTTCGGCGAGCGGATTGTCTCGAGAATGCTCATCGGGGCATGGATTCAACGGCAATGTCTGGCATGTGGGTGAATGAGCAATCTTCTGCCAATTGGCCGCGGTTCAGCGCCCTTATCCAATCGGCGGCGATCCTCAGGCTTTCGCGGAGGTTTGTGTCCAGCGTTGCTATGCCATCCATGTCTTCCTTTGACGCATTGCGTGCATTTTCGCACTCGTCGCGCGCGGCATCCGGCAAATAAATATTCTCGCACGGATAGTCCTGCTTTTCCTTCAGTGCCCCTATTGCGCCGTTCATCCTGCGCCTAAATTCATCATCCCTCCGCTTTTCCTGAAGCCGTGCGGAGATTCTCAGCGGGAATGTTTTTTTATTCACGATGCGATCGAAGGACTCTATGCGCTCCGATAGAATTTTGAACTCCTCCAGAGTCTTCTGGCGCTCTTCGGACCGTTTTGCCAATGTGGCGATTAGATCAGCGGTGGCGCGGCATTCCACCATGTGCCGCTCGCCATTGCGGTCAAATTCCACCGGTGGAATCGTATCCCACTTCAGCGCATGTGGAAAATCCGCTTCGCGCCTATGGAAACACTCATCCAGTCCGCGAAGTTTTATGTCCGCCTGAATGCCCTTCAGTTGCGTCGATGTCCCCGTTGGAAGGTACCATTTTTGGACGGTGATGCACGCCGCTCCCAGGTCTCTGTTGCGCCCCAACTGGCTGAAGGACCTATTCATGTCAAATGTCATCTGGGCGCTTCCTTTTCCATATGTCGTTTCCGCGCCAACGATCACCGCTCGCCTATTGTCGCGAAGCGCCCCTATCAAAATCTCAGAGGCGGATGCACTTTCGGAGGAGGACAGCACCACCAGTGGCCCTTCCCAGGCAATGTACTCATTTTTATCGTAGAATGTCTCTATTTTTCCCGAATAATCTTTCACCTGCACAACGGGACCAGTCGTGATGAATAGTCCGGTGATCGAAATTGCCTGATTCAACAGCCCACCGCCGTTCTGCCGCAAATCCAACACTATCGCATCCACGCCCCTATTTTTCAACTCCTTCAGCAGAGTGTCAACGTCCCTGTCGGCGTATACGCCCTGCTCGTCCTCCGCGTCCCCTCCGCCGTAGAACGATGGCAGCTCTATGACTCCGATCCTTGCGATGACGCCACCATCTTGCAGCTCGAAATATTTTGCGCTGGCGCGGGATGCGTCAAGCTTTATCACATCGCGCTCCAATCGCACCACCTTGGTGTCGCCGGTAACGGTCTCCAGCTTGACGCGGACAACGGTTCCCTTTTCCCCGCGCAGAAGCTTGACGACTTTGTAGGACCTGAGCCCGACAATGTCAACGAATTCACCGCTGTCTCCCTGCGCAACGGCAATGATTTTATCGCCAACCGTGATTTCCCCGGACAATTTCGCAGGGCCACCGGGCGTCAATCTCTCCACTTCAAACATTCCATTTTCATCGCGAAAACTTATGCCGATCCCGGTGAGCGTGTTGTTTATGTGAATCGACAGATCATCGAAGGAATATTTCGACAGAAAACTTGTGTGCGGATCATACATCTTCGAAATGCTGTTCAGGAACATTTCCTGGATCAGCCACGCATCGATTTCTCTGTAGGATTTGCACCAACTTTCATATCTGCGCTTCACGTTTTTCACCGCATCGCCGAGTGCGCCGATGACGTCATTCTCCGAATATTTCATGGGCCCGCACTCTTCGCCATCCGCCGCTTTACTGTCTTTCCTAGAGGATGAGCACAGCTTGATCGCCTCGCCCAGCACTTCGAACTTCAGCCGCTTCTCCCAGAGTGCATCGGCATCATTTCCGGTGAGTGGCCATTCGCGATCATCCGCATTTGAAAAAAATGTGTCCTCCACTGAAAAATCAAATGGCTTGTCCAGTCTGTCGCGTATCCAATCGACGCGCCTAACGGCAGACGCTTTGAATTTTTTGAAAATGTTAAACGCTGGCGTCAGACTTCCGCCGCTAACAAAAACGTCGAGCGTGGAAATAAATCTCTTGGCTATGTCATCCACCTCACTCTGCAAAAATATCATCTTGCCGTGATCCAGCTCCGTCAAAAAATTGATCAGTATGGCCTTGTTGTCCAGAAGCGAGATATCCTTGTGCTCCAAATGCACCTCCTCCATGAATCTCACCATGTATATGGTTTCGGCACGCATTTCACGGCTCTGCAAAAGCGTATCATCGGAGGCGTCATCCGCCACCGTCGATGCACCACAAACGGCGCAAATCAGCAGCATGAGCACACATCCCATGCACAATGAATTGGCGAATTTTCTCCTCCTGCTCACCTGTTTCACACTATTTCCATAAAATTTTCTTTTACAAGGATATTTGCGCCGCCGCATGAAATCTTAATCCAGCGTGCCACACACTGCCCATGCAAATGGTGGAGCCGATCGGGATCGAACCGACGACCTCCACAATGCCATTGTGGCGCTCTACCAATTGAGCTACGGCCCCAGAATTTAATAACTCCAAATTTTGGCACACCACACAGGAGTCGAACCCGTAACCTTCTGATCCGTAGTCAGACGCTCTATCCAATTGAGCTAGTGGTGCATCCCTAACCAGATCGGTTAGACTGGAGTTTAAAATTTTAGAATCAAGCCTTTTGTACAAATTTATTTTTGGCAGGCGGCGCAGTGCATGCGGTAGAAAAATATGCTGCGGGAGCAATTGGCGATTGTTTTGCATTAAATTGTTGCTTTTCCCTGGAGAATCATTACGAGGCACCGCACAATGCTGAAAGGTGATTCAAATGCGAATGGTATCCGTTTCGATGAGGATGACGACGACGAAGATGATGAGAATGAGGAATCCTCGAAATGCGAGACCAAGGATTCCTCAAGCCATTTTGCCATAGTGCAGAAGCGGTTCCTCAGGGAGCGGAAAGTTTTTCTGTGGGGCGGCATCGATGACAAAGCGGCGAAGGACATCACCGAAAAGCTGCTGTATTTGGAATTGACCGATAGAGGAGCGCCCATAGATTTCTTCATAAACACGCCCGGCGGGTCCATAACATCCGGGATGTCGATCTATGACACGATGGTGCTCATTTCATCGCCAATTCGGGTGATAGTGACTGGCATAGCAGCCAGCATGGGCTCCATTCTGCTGTGCGGCGCAAAAAAGGGGAATCGCTATTTGTATCCCAATGCCAGGGTGTTGATACATCAGCCGCTGATAATGGGACAGATAGTGGCGCAGGCGGTTGATATAAATATACAGGCGCAGGAAATGGAAAAGACGCGCGCGGAGTTGAATAAAATACTGGCGGCGGCATCGGGGCAGCCGCTGGACAAGATAACGAAGGACACCGATCGCGACTTCTACATGAATGCCAAGGAGGCGATTGAGTACGGATTGGCGGACAGTGTGATAAATAAAATATTTTAGGTGCAACGGTGAGTGATTCGATAAACGTCGTGTTCGTATTCGATGACAAATTTTCCGATTTGTTTCGTGTGGCCGTGCACTCGATGGCGAAAAACACCGGCAAAAATTTGCGCATCCATGTTGTGGACTGTGGAATTTCTGCCGAGAATAGACGTAAAATTTTAGAAATTACTGCCAAATATGGAAACGTATCATCCGTAAGGGTGAGAGCGCCCAGGAGAATTGATGTCTTTGAAAATTTTATCACGCCGAAGCATTTCAATTCTTCCATATTCTACCGCCTGACAATAGGCGAGACATTTCCCGATATTGCAGAGGACAGATACATCTACATTGATTGCGATGTCCTCGTTGACGGCGACATCGCGGAGCTTTGGAATGTTGACCTGAAAAATGCTGCATTTGGCGCCGTTAGCGAAGATAAAAATTTTGTGAATTCTCTCCGAAGAAGGGCTTCGCTTGGCATTGCGCATGCTGAATATTTCAACAGTGGAGTTATGCTGATTGATGGCAAAAAATTCATGGAATCCGAAATTTTCGAGCGCACGCTGAAGTTCGTCGAAACCACAGAAATGGAGCTGGGATGTTCCGAACAGGACGCCATGAATGCGTGCCTCGGAGAACATGAATGCCTGCCGCTGTCCCCAAAGTTTAACTTCATGCCGTTTGCCGAATATTCAAAGCGCTGCCTCAGGAGAGATGGAAATCCGGTCATTGTGCACTATGCTGGCCCGAAACCGTGGGTAATAAACAGGCGCGTTGCGCAACTGATGGAGTCTGTGCATCTGTTCCAGCATTCCTCGCGAATGCTGATGAAATTTTGGAAATACGCAGATGAAGTCGATGGAGTGACATTTCCCAATTCAAAATCCAATTCACAAACAGCGGATTTTTTCTGCAAAAGACTACTTCAGCCAATTGAAAGAACAATACGCAAATCGTGGAAGACGCTCACGGGACAGCGCGGAAAGTTTGCTTACTAGTTAAAGACAAAGGAAATATGCTGCCAATGCAATATAAAGTCCAAATGGAAAGGTTTGAATGGTGCTGCGTGGGCCAGTAAATATTGCGTTTTCCTTCGACGACAAATTTCACGACATATTCAAAGTTGCGGTTCATTCGATCGCCAAAAATACTGCGTCTGATCTGTCGATTTACGTCGTCGATTGCGGCATATCGGATGCTCACAGGCGGCGCATAGCGGAATTCATTTCGCACTACGGGAATATTCTGTCGCTGAAGTTTGGACTGCCGAAGCGCGTGGATGCGATTGAGCGATTGCCGATTCCGGAGAATTTTTCATCGGCGATATTCTACAGGTTAGCCATTCCGAAAATTTTCCCGGATCTGAAGCGCGTGATATATCTGGATTGCGACATAATCGCTGGGGGTGATATCGCCGATCTTTGGAACGAAGATCTCGGCAACTGTGCATTTGGAGCCATTGAGGAGGATGAAAACTTCTTTCGCCATGCGGAAAGGAGAACGAACAGTGAGAAATTGGGAATGCCCGATGGCGATTTCTACTACAGTTCGGGAGTGCTGCTGATCGATTGCTGCAAATTTGAGAAATCCGATATTTTCGGCAGGGTGATTGATCTGATTTCGCGCACAAAAATTCGCCTCCACTGTCCGGAACAGGATGCGATGAACATGTGCCTGCGGAGTGATGAGCACAGAGCGCTATCGCCAAAATATAACTTCATGCCCTATGCGCCACTGGCGAAGTCGTGTCTGAAGAAAATTCGAAATCCGACGCTGGTACATTTATCATGTTTCAAGCCGTGGCATCTCAACGGAAGACTTGTGAAGGCGTTCCATTCGCTTGGATTTTTTAAATATTCCGCTGGGTTTTCCGTGAAATTTTGGCAATACGCAGGTGAAATCGGGGTCAAAGCCTGCGCCGATGGCAACGTTTGGGCAACGCTGAAATTTTTCCACAAGCGGACATTTCAACCGCTGGAGCGCGCAATTTCTAAGGGATTGAGGGATAATTTCCTCAATCTGCTGAGAAAATTTGTGAAACTTTTCTCGCGGTCGGCGAAGTAAACGCTGCCGTTTGCAATTTCGTCCGCGTGCCGGAAGCGTCAGCATTTTCCGCGGGATGTGAACCGTGAGATGTGAGATAAATGCTTGCAGTTTTATGAAAATCTCTTTCATGGTGCGGAAGTTGTCAATTTCTATGGGCAGCGAATTTTTCACATGACGACGATGGAAGGCAGAAAGGTGATTTTGACGGGCATGCAACCGACAGGGAAGTTGCACATTGGTGGTTTGCTCGGCGCCGTGAACAATTGGCAGCGCATGCTGAAGAACTACGACTGCCTATTTTTTCTGGCGGATCAGCACGCCATAACGATGCCGCACGTTCCGGCGGAGTTGAGAAAGAATACGCTGGATTGCGTCGCGCAGTACATTGCATGTGGACTGGACCCTAGGGAATGTAAAATTTTCCTGCAGTCGCAGGTCATTGGACACACGGAATTGATGTGGGTGCTGGGATGTTTGACGCCGATTGGACATCTGGAGAGGATGACGCAGTTCAAGGATAAGTCGAAGAAGGTGGGAGAGTCGGTGTGTTCGGGACTACTATTTTATCCGGTGCTGATGGCGGCAGATATTCTGCTGTACAATGCTGATTTGGTTCCAATTGGAGATGATCAGAGGCAGCATCTGGAAATAACGCGCGACATCGCGCAGAGATTTAATGGAACATTTTCGGAAACGTTTGTCATCCCTGAGGCGTACGTGGGAAAAGTTGGCGCGCGCATAATGTCGCTGCAGAATCCACTGGCGAAAATGTCAAAATCAGATGCAAATCAGAATTCAGTGGTGTACATCACCGATGCGGATGACGTCATCCGCAGAAAAATAATGGGAGCCGTGACGGATTCCGGTGGCGAGATAATTTTCGACAGCGTAAATAAGCCGGGCATATCGAATCTGCTGAACATATATGCTGCCATTACGGAAAAAACCGTGGACGATGCTGTGGCGGAATTGTGTCATTTGACGAGCTATGCGCCGCTTAAGCGCACCGTTGCGGACGCTGTGATTGCGAAAATTTCGACCATTAGGGAAAAATATTTGGAAATTGCCGATGACAGAGAATATTTACTGTCGGTGCTTGAAGCGGGAAGAATTGAGGCGCAGAAACGGGCGAACAGGATGATCGCGAAGGTTTACAGAAAAATCGGATTTCTCGGGAATTGAGCGGTCAATTGCAGATGAAAAAACTTGTCATAGCGGAAAAACCAAGTGTAGCGGCGGATTTGGCGAAGGCGCTGGGGACGTTTAAGAAATTTGACGATCGCTTCGAGAATGATGAGTACGTAATCAGCTGGGCAATCGGCCATTTGGTGGAATTATTCATGCCGGAGGACATTGATCCGTCGCTGAAGCGGTGGTCGCTGAAGACGCTGCCAATAATTCCGGAAACGTTCAAAACGAAGCCCATTGAAAAGGTGAAAAAGAGGTTCAATGAACTCAAAAGGCTCATTCAGCGCGATGACGTCGAATTGCTGATAAATGGCTGCGATGCCGGCCGCGAGGGGGAACTAATATTCACATACACCTACGAGCTGGTGAAAAGTAAAAAGCCGTTCGTCCGGCTGTGGCTGTCGTCAATGACGCTCGGCGGCATACGCGATGCCTTTGAACATCTGCGATCCAGCGACGAAATGAAAAATTTGCAGGATGCTGCCAAATGCAGATCGGAGGCCGACTGGCTCGTTGGAATAAACGGCACGCGCGCGCTCACGACGAAAATGTTCTCGGCCATGGCAAAGCAGGTGGCAACGGTGGGGAGAGTGCAAACGCCGACTCTGGCGATGATAGTGAACCGCGATCTGGAAATAAGCAATTTTAAGGCGACAAAATTTTGGAAAATTTTCGGGACCTTTTCCGTGAAAAATGGGCAGTACGATGGAATTTTCCAGCGCACCGCGCCGTTGGATGAAAAAAATCCGCATGATCGCGTGGATAGGTTGTGGACAGAGGAGGAGGCAGCGAAAATTTGTCAATCGGTTGCCGATGAAAAATTTGCACTCGTTTCGGAGCAGAAAAAAAGATCGCGGCAGTCGGCGCCAAGGCTATACGATCTGACGACGCTGCAGAGAGAGGCAAATTCACGCCACGGAATGCCGGCGAACATGACGCTGCGCATAGCACAGTCGCTGTACGAAAAACACAAATGCATAACATATCCGCGCACCGATTCACGCGCGCTGACGGAGGATTACGCTGAAACGTGCTATGGGATACTGTCCGCCGTCAACGATGAACACAGAGTATTTGCCCAGCGCATCGTTGAAAGTAAATCCATTGACGGGAAAAATCGTAAAATTTTCAACAATAAACAGGTCTCGGATCACTTCGCCATAGTTCCGACGCAGCAGATGCCGAAAAATTTATCCGAGGAGGAGGCAAAAATTTTCTCAATGATCCTCAGGCGATTCATCTGCGTATTTTTCCCGGATGCGGAATTTGACATAACCATCAGGACAAGCACCGCCAAAGAATGCGACTTTAAAACGGAGGGGAAGGTGTTGACATCCGCCGGCTGGATGGAGGTGTACGGCAAGAGTGACAATCAAAGCGAAACATTGCCGGCACTTTCACCCGGTGACGGCACCCCGCCGCGGGCCGATGTCTTGCAAATAAAAGTTGTCGGAGATGAAACGCGACCACCGGCGCCCTACAATGAAGCGACACTGTTGGCGGCAATGGAGGGAGCTGGAAAACTGTTGGAGGACGAGGAGTTGGCGGATGCCATGAAGGAGCGCGGGCTCGGCACTCCAGCGACGCGCGCGCAGATAATAGAACATCTGCTGGCGTTGAAATACATAGTGCGCGACAAAAAGGATTTGCGCTCAACGGCAAAGGCGGAAGATCTGCTGAACTTCCTGAGTGCCGCCGGCATTGAGACGCTTTCCAGTCCGGCGATGACAGGCGAATGGGAATACAAATTGCGCCAGATGGAAAACGGAACACTCGCCAGGAAAAGTTTTATGAGCGACATTTCCGACCTCACGCGTGCGATTGTCAATAGGACAAAAGATTTTGTCGAGGGCAGCGACGTTACGAAGGAGACGACGATCACATCTCCCACCGACGGAAAACATCTCATGGAGGGGCTGCGCAGCTATCGATCGCAGGATGGCAAATTGATAATTCAGAAGGTGATCGGCGGTAGAAAATTTTCTGAAGATGAGGTGAAGGAACTTCTCACAAGCGGAAAAATTGGGCCACTGACGGGATTTAAATCGAAAAGTGGTTCTGATTTTTCGGCGACTTTGGTCATGGATGACCTGCTGAAAATAAACTTTATCTTTGAAAATTCTTCCGCCGATTCCGAAGGCGCACAGAGGATATCGCAGGAGGAAATTAATTCAGCCGAGGTGATTGGAAAATGCCCGCTTGACGGATCCGATGTGATAGCGACGGCAAATGCGTACATCTGCAGAAATTATTTTGGGAAAAAATGCAAATTGCGCATTTCCAGAAAAATTCTCGACAGAGAAATCGATGCGGAGCAGATGAAAAAATTGCTCACCGACAAAAAGACTGACCTGCTGGGCGGCTTTAAATCGAAGCGCACCGGGAAATTATTTTCCGCCAGACTGGCACTGCAGCGCGATGGAAAGGTCAAATTTGAGTTCAAGTGATGCCATTAGGCGAAATGCTGCAAAAATTCCGGCGTCAGCGCCAATATTTTCATCCATTGGCTATCATTTTTTCAAAAAATTTCCACGAAAGCTCTTGCCTTTTGCGGCACATGCGCTAATTCGTTTGGACAGGTGGTGAGCCATGGCTAGAGTTTGCATAGTGACTGGGAAGACGAGAACGAAGGGATTTCGCATCATACGGAGGGGACAATCAAAGGTGAGCGGCGGAATAGGCACTCACGTTGTGAAGAGGTCCAAGCGTCTGTTTAAGCCGAATTTGCAGCGCATACGCGTCATGTTGCCGAGCGGTGAAGTGCGCCGCGTGTGGGTATCTGTCAAGGCAATCAAGGCCGGACTCGTGCAAAAGGTGGTGTCATAGCGCTGTGCTGTGCCCGTGCGATTTGGTGGTGTTATTATGTTGCCGTTGGATGATTTGCGTAGGGATGGCGAGCGCATAAAAGTGGGCGTGGCAAAGAAGAAATTCAGCTGCGACGTGGATAAATTTTTGGACATTGACGCCAGGCGCAGGCGTCTAATGGCGGAATTTGAATCGCTGCGCGCAGAGCAGAAGGCGGCGAACGAAAGGATGTCATCGCTGGAGAAGGGATCCCGCGAATTTTTTGATGCCGTGGCTGCAATGAAGTCCCTTTCGGAAGGTGTGAAGGAGGCCGAGTCTAGGGTCAAGGATATTGAAAATGAGTGGCTTGCGCTGTACCTGACGATTCCCAATGTGCCGCACGAATCGGTGCCCATTGGGCGTTCGGAAAAGGACAATGTCACCGTTGCCACATGGGGAAATGTTGGCGGAATCTCACCGTGTGCGATGCCGCACTGGGATATTCCGTGGTTTGCGGAAGCCATTGATTTCGCGCGCGGCGTCAAAGTATCCGGCGCGGGATTTCCATTCTACATCGGGGACATGGCGCGCTTTGTGCGTGCGCTTCTGAATTTTTTCCTGGACGAGGCGAAGAGCAACGGGTATGTGGAGTTCATGTGCCCGATTCTCGTGAATGCGGACAGTGCAACGGCGACCGGGCAATTGCCGGACAAGGAGGGAATGATGTACCGCGATGAACCGGATGGATTGTACCTCATTCCGACGGCGGAAGTCCCGCTGACGAATTTTTTCCGCGATGAAATTTTCGACGAGGACAGGCTCCCGATTTTCCGCTGCGGATATACGCCGTGCTTTCGCCGTGAGGCGGGGAGCTGGGGAAAGGACGTCCGCGGACTGAACAGGCTGCATCAATTTGACAAGGTGGAGCTGGTTAAGTGGGTGCACCCGGACAAAAGTTTCGGGGAGCTGGAGAATTTGCGCACCGATGCGGAGAGAATTTTACAAAAACTGGAGTTGCCCTATCGCGTGCTGTCGATTTGCAGCGGTGACATAGGATTCGCCCATTCGAAGCAGTATGACCTGGAAGTCTGGGCCGGCGGGCAGAAGCGCTGGCTGGAAGTTTCCAGCTGCAGCAACTTTACGGATTTTCAGGCGCGCCGCGCAGGAATAAAATTCAGGGCGAAGGCGGATGGTAAAGTGCGGAATGTGCACACGCTGAATGGTTCTGGGCTCGCCGTTCCGCGCGTGTTGGCGGCAATATTGGAAAATAATCTGCGGGAAGACTTTTCCATAAAAATTCCACCGATCCTGATTCCATATGTCGGCAAAGATTCTCTGGAATTCTAACGGATGGTTGCTTTGGCTTACAGTTCCAAATGGAATCATTTTCTGTCCACTCTTTGGTCGCAAAACTGAAAATGGAAAATTCATGCGCGCGGGAGCGGTCCGCATCCGCGAAGCGGATGCGGTGGGAGCAGGGGCTGTGCCCCTGCCCGCCTTAGGCATAAATAAAAGTGCCAGTCGCCGTATTTTTAGAGCAAAGTCCGCGGCGGCAGTGTTTTTTAGTTCCCCGACGTCTTTGTCTTCGGATCTCCGACGATTTTATTTTTAGTTTTCAGGCTTCGGAGATTTTCGCCACCACCGCGCGGGAGCGGTCCGCATCCGCTTCGCGGATGCGGTGGGAGCAGGGGCTACGCCCCTGCCCGCCGGAGGCATAA
>JAITRI010000081.1 GCA_031288455.1 Puniceicoccales bacterium | reverse complement strand
ATCCCGGGGCACCTCCGACTTGTTGCGGTATGCGCTCCGAACCGGGTATGGGTTGGGGGGGGTTGCTGGGGGTGTGCCCCGGCCCGCCGAAGGCGCAAATAAGTCGGCGCAGAGAAAATTTAATTTAAACAAACCGGCTCCTAGGAAAATCGCAGCTCCTCTGTTGCCACTGAAGTGCCCTGCGCCGTATTTTTATAGAAAAGTCCACGGCGCCAGTGTTTTTAGCTTTCCGACGATTTTATTTTTGGTTGTGATTTTCCGACGATTTCCGCCTCTTGTGTGCCAGGAGACTTCCGCCACCTCGCGCGCGAAGCGGTCCGCACCCGCAAAGCGGATGCGGCGGGTGCAGGGGCTTGCGCTCCTGCCAGCCGGAGGCATAAAAATAAGGCACCTCCGCCATCTTGCGCGAAGCGGTCCGCATCCGCAAGCGGATGCGGCGTGTGCAGGGGCTACGCCCCTGCCTGCCGGAGGCATAAAAACTGGGCACCTTCGCCACCTCGCGCCAAGCGCTCCGCATCAGCGAAGCGGATGCGGCGGGTGCAGGGGCTGCGCCCCGGCCCTCCGGAGGCGTAAACAAAAAACGCGCGGTGCTTTTTGATGGAAGTCGCATTTTTTCGCGAGCTTCCGTCTCTTTTCTCTAAATTTATTGGGCCCGCCCCTAATTTTCTGCTGCGAATTCAATAGTTTTGGTGCTCGGGGAGGGACTCGAACCCTCAAGCCGCTAGGCACCAGATCCTAAGTCTGGCGTGTTTACCAATTTCACCACTCGAGCAATCAGCCAGCCAACGCAGCACGCACGCAGCTAAACATTGCCACAATAGAAAGAATGCGCCGCTCCGACTCAATGCAAATGATCAACATCTCACACCGCACTCGATCCGTGGCGGCGCAAGCAAATGTTCATCACCCGAAAAATCTGGCGATTTCCTTTCCAACGGCATCTCCGCTGTCGGACGCATGCGCCACATTGCGCATCTTATCGAGCCCAAAATCACCGCGAATGGTGCCAGATGGGGCCTTTTGCGAATCCGTCGGCCCGAGCAATGCTCTTATCCTATCGACCGCATTTTCGCCTTCCATCACCATTATGATGACCCGTCCGGAGCTCATAAATTTCACAATTTCCGGAAAAAATGGCAGATGTGTCAAGTGGGAATAGTGCTCCGCCAGCAGCGCATCGCCAAGCACCATGACTTTGCACGCGGCAATCTTCAACCCTGCATTTTCAAGCCTGCTAATTACATTTCCCACAAGCCCCCTGCTCACACAATCCGGCTTCAGTATAACCAATGACTGTTCCATAAATTTTTTTTTCAAATGATACACACTAGTCGCACGGCGAAAACGCACTAAATTGCGCGCAATCCACAGTCACAGCACAACCGCATGCTCTCGCCGCCTCAAACATTATACGTGTGATGGTAATTCCATGCGCATTGTCCACAAAAATCAGATAAAATTTCGCATGCGCCTCCGTCGCCCGCAATTGCCACCTTCCACGGCAATAGCGGCGCAACACACAGCCGCCACATGCGCAAAATTACTCCATTGGAAAGCACAAGCGAACATCAGTACACATCGCGCCGATAGCGCCTGTCGCGTTTGAGTGTTTTGAAAAAGTCATCCGCCCGTTCGGCGTCCATGCCACCGACATCCATCGCAACCCTCCTGAGCGCGTTGTCCACATCCACCGCCATGCGCGACGCATTGCCGCAGACGTAAACGTAGGCACCTTCTGTGATCCACTCCCAAAGTTCCTCGCGATTTTCAAGAATTCTGTCCTGAACGTATACCTTATCCTCCTGGTCACGCGAAAATGCCAGGTCCAATTTCGTCAAAACTCCTAAATCTTTAAATCCTAAAATTTCATCCCTGAACAAAAAATCCGTGGCGGCGTGCCTGTCACCGAAAAATAGCCAACTGTCGCCGGTTTTAGTGCCATTATTTCTCAAATGCTGCCTTTCCTGTAGAAATCCGCGAAAGGGGGCGATTCCGGTCCCTGGGCCGATCATTATCAGCCTAGTGCTCGCATCGGTCGGAAGCGCGAACATCGACTTTACAACGAAAATGCTCGCCGCATCAATCCCAACGCGCATGCCATTCGCCAGATACGAGGAGGCAACTCCGGGAACAATATTTCCGAATTCATCCGCATGGCTGACGACATTCACCACGATGTGAATCTCATCCGGATATGCCAGCGGCGACGATGCAATGGAGTACATGCGCGGCGTCAATTTTCGCAGATTTGGCAGCAACTCATCGGCTCCAATGGGCAGTTTCGGCCTATGTTTCGCTAAAATTTCCACGAGAGAACACGTCTTCAACTTTTCCAGCTGCTCACCGCCAACGTCTGCAGCGACGGATGAAAACCACTCGAAAAACTTCTGCGGCAGATGCGTCACACAAAAATTCTCCACCAGCGCCGAAAAAATGCTGACCATCGCAGCATTTCCAACATTTACCATCGCATCGGGACTGATGCCGAGAAAACCCAAAATATCAGACACCGCAGCGGCATTGTTTTTCGGCATGATGGCAACGGAATCGCCGCACCCATAGTGCACATCCCCTCCACTGGTGTCGAAAATCAAATGCTGAACATTTTTATCACTTCCGGGCGCAGTTACTCTCGAGCGCGCCTTCAATCTCGCCAAAAACGGATTATTTCTATCGCACACCATAGCTGACCCGGGATAAATAAAACCCCAGAAAATGCAAAGCAATTAATTTTGCTTTCGGTTCAACGGACACAATTATCTGTTAGAAAGACTTTCAGTATTCTGCGCTCCTTTCGCTTTTTCTTTTTTTTCGTCACTATCATTCACAGGCCCCGCATCTCCTTTAACATTATTCGCGGATGTGACAGTGGTAACGGAACGATTTACAAGAGAATTGGAGGACACCTTATCGTCGACTTCACGCAAGAGTGACTTACCAGCCCTAATGCGGTTACCATACTGCAAAAGACATAGCGTCGAACGCTTTGACAAAATAGCAACCAGAACTTCTCCTACGGTCGCATCCCAAATGATTTTTTCGTCAAAGCCAATGACTTCCGCGACATCCAGAATAGTCTCTCTGGCTTCCACTATTGGCAGCTGTCTATAGTCAGGTTTGATGTCTGCGTACAGCGCACAGGCAAAGTTTCCGTTAAGATTTGATTCTTCTCCGAATGTCAATATGCGACCACTTGGCATATACACGGTGGCATCTATTATTTGATTCTCTTTGCTTTTATTCTCTTTGTATTTAATCAAAACCAGTGGGACCTTATAGTGCTCTGCCGCTCGCAGCACTGTAACGTATAGCTCATATATACTCGGGTGCTGCACCTCTGTCATCTTATGTATTTTTTTGGGGCTATCCCCGGTCTGAAGCGCAAGCGAACAAAATCCACAGCTGTTATCGTACCTGTCAGTCGTATCGCACTCATTCCTACTAGTATCTTCCAGGAGCTTCTTCAAGCCTCCACCATAGGCGCCTAGCGCAACAGGTGTCATGGATGACTTACCACCAACTTGTTGCACATTTGATACATTACAAACCCCCGATGACTGTCCTTTCATACTCGCATTTACCATAGGGCTGGGCATCCTATGCTGACAGCATTTGGCATGTCAAGAAATATTATACATTTTTTTGAAAAATTTTCATCGCGAAATCTCGGTTGCATGTGCGTCACACGTCAGCGGGACGGCATGCGATAAAATTATTTTGACAACGCGATCCATAACTGCAACAAGTGCCACACTGATGATCGACATATGGATCGAAAACCTAACTAAAAATTTTGGGAATACTGTTGCGCTTGATAATGTTGCGCTGCACGTTACGGGCGGGGAACTGTTTTTTTTGCTTGGCCCAAGCGGTTGCGGAAAAACAACGCTGCTGCGCACAATTGCCGGATTTTGCGCGCCGGACAGTGGTCGCATAGTATTCGGAAAAAATGACGTCACCTCCATTCCGACGCACAGGCGCAGAGTTGGAATGGTGTTTCAAAATTACGCCCTGTGGCCGCACATGACCGTATTTCAAAACGTCGCATTTGGATTGGAAAACAATGGAATGTCGAGCGAAAGCATAAGAAACTCTGTCCATGACATATTGTCTAAGGTGCAGTTGGATAAATGTGCGCAGCGCAAGCCGAATGAGTTGTCCGGCGGACAGCAGCAGCGTGTGGCTCTCGCAAGGGCGCTTGTCATCAGACCGCGCTGCTTGCTGCTGGATGAGCCGCTGTCAAATTTGGACGCGCAACTGCGCAATGACATGCGCTGCGAAATCCGGAACATTTGCAAGGAACATAATCTGACAACAATATACGTTACCCATGACCAAAAGGATGCGCTGTCGATTGCGGATAAAATCGCGGTGATGTCCGGTGGGAAAATCGATCAAATCGGAACGCCGGTGCAGCTGTATAAATTCCCGAGCACGCGCTTCACGGCGGAATTCATAGGCGAGACGAATATTATCGACGGAGTAATAGTGCAGGTGGGATCCGGGGAAGCGATAGTGCGAACAAAGATCGGGAATTTCCGCGGCGTTCTCGGTTCCGGAGGAAAAGATCCGAGGCCAGGGAAAAAGGTTCACCTTTCCATGCGTCCGGAATGTCTCAAGCTGAGCGGATTACCGGCGATTGGCAACAGCATCGATGGTGTGATAGGAAACGTGACATATTTCGGAGAAGTTGCGCACTATGAGTTTGAAAAAAGTGGAGTTATTCTGCGCATTTCCGAGATAAATCCCAGTCACTTCGCAAACGTCAGACATTCGCGCCTGTACGCACACGTTTCACACGAAGATGTCGTGATATTGGAGACGCATTGAAAGAAAGATGTTTGAGGCAAAAAAATTTCTGATCGTCATTCTGGTTGCCGCGGTGGTGGGCGTTCCGTTTGTTTTCAGGGAGAAAAACAGCAGCGTCATTCCAGTGCACGGCGTGGAAACGCTGGTTGTGATAACTCCGCACAATGAATCTCTGCGGCGGGAGTATGGTGCCGGATTCAAGAAGTGGTACAAGGCGAAAACTGGGAAAGAGGTCAACGTCGACTGGAGGTACCACGGCGGAGGAAGGGATGTTGCCAGATACGTTGAATCCGTCTATGCGAATAATTTCCGACTGCATTGGACGGAAAATTTGCACCGCGAATGGAATTCCTCCGCTGCGGCTGCATTTTCCGCCAGATCCGAAAAGATGCTGGATGGAGATTCCCTAGTTGCCGAAGTGTCGAGAGAATTTTTTAAATCCAACGTCGGCTGCGGCATAGACATTATGTTTGGTGCCGGGTTGGTCGAGTCGGAGATCCAAGCGTCCAAGGGAAATCTTGTGCCGTGCGGGCTGCTGCAGGAACGTCCGGACCTGTTCACCGACGACACGATTCCGGAGACATTCGCCGGGTCACGTCTGTGGGACCGTGTCGGCAGATGGTTTGGCAGCGCACTTTCCTCGTTTGGCATAATATACAACAGCGAGGCAATTTTGGAGGATGGGATCACATTTTTTCCGCGCACATGGGATGATTTGGGCCGCCAGGAGTTTTTCGGGAAACTGGCAATCGTCGATCCGACGAAGAGCAGTTCCGTGCTAAAGGCATTTGACATGCTAACGCAGCAGAAGATGCAGGAATGTTTCAGAGGAGTGACGTGCGGCACCGATGCCGATGATTCACAGGCGAAAGCACACGAGGAGGCCGCCATCGGGCAAGGTTGGCTGGAAGCACTGAAGTTGATGCAGAGGATAATAGCGAACGGTAGATATTTTACTGACTCTGCCACACGGCCAGTCGTTGATGTTTCAGCCGGCAATTGTCTTGCCGGAATAGCCGTTGATTTCTACGGATTTTCCGAAGCGCAGCATTTGGAAGATCGCGGAGGGAGCAAGCGATTCAGATTTTGCATGCCCATCGGTGGCGGTGCACCATCTCCGGATCCCATAGGATTTTTCAGGGGATCGCAAAGTCCTCAGCTGGCTAAGGATTTCATAGAGTT
>JAITRI010000078.1 GCA_031288455.1 Puniceicoccales bacterium | reverse complement strand
CGAATGGCACAGCGGAAATTTTCTTCAGCAGCGACCACACGCCGCCGCAGACAAATGCAACACTTTTCTTTAGCCCGGCGAAAGCGAACTTTAGGGCAGACCACGCCCCGCGGCAACATTTTCCAAAAAATTTGCCCGCACCCACGCTCGCCGTCTCTGTGAATTTCCAGAGCGCCCGGCCGGCTGGAATGACCGCCTTCGTGTGCTTCAGCAGCGACAACACACCGCCGCAGGCAAATGCCGCGCTTTTCCTTGCGCCGGTGGCGGTGAACTTTAGGGCAGACCACGCCCCGCGGCAACATTTTCCAAAAAATTTGCACGCACCCACGCTCGCCGTCTCTGTAAATTTCCAGAGCGCCCGGCCGGCTGGAATGACCGCCTTCGCGTGCTTCAGTGCGAGCCACGCGCCGCCGCAGACAAATGCAACACTTTTCTTTAGCCCGGCGAAAGCGAACTTTAGGGCGGACCACGCCCCGCGGACAATGAATAAACTTACGCCCTTCGCCGGGCCGAGGAGAGTGAGCGGCAGGGAGACAATTTTCCAGAGCGTGGAGGCGGTCGCACGCGCAGTTGTGCCCATAAGCGCGCACAGTATGCCCAAAATTCCACCAAGACCGTTGGCGGACGCCGTCCAGCGGACTCCACTTTTCTCCGGCATATTTCTCATGCTACACTGGCCACAAAGTTAACACTCCAGGATTCATTTTGGGTCAATCTGCGGCAAATTCCAAATTCTTTCGGCGTAATCCACTATGGCGCGATCGCTCGAAAATTTCCCGGAACGCGCCACATTGAGAATCGCTTTTTTTGCCCACCCGGCCTTATTTTCAAATTCTCTGGCGACGATGTTCTGCGTCTTCGCGTAGTCTTCGAAGTCAGCCAGCGCAAAAAATGGATCCCCTCCATCCAGCAAGCTGTCCCGCAGGTCCCGCAGCGGCGCCTCTCCCGATTTCGTCACGAAATAGTTGGATGCCATCCAATCCAAAATGGAGCGCAATTCGTCATCGTTCGAATAGTAGTCGTATGGATTGTAGCCCCTATTTTTTAAAAACTTCAGCTCCTCTTCCGTGTGTCCGAAAACAAAAATATTCTCATCCCCAACTTCCTCCTTTATTTCAACGTTTGCGCCGTCAAGCGTGCAAATGGTACAGGCGCCATTCATCGTCAATTTCATATTTCCCGTGCCCGATGCCTCCTTTCCCGCCATCGAAATCTGCTCCGATAAATCGGCGGCCGGAACTATGACGTTTGCCAGTGAAACGTTGTAATTTGGCAAAAACACCACCCTAATTTTGTCGTTGTTGGGATTGTTGTTCACTTCTCCGGCAACGATGTTTATGGCGTGAATGATACGCTTGGCCATGTGGTATCCCGGTGCCGCCTTGGCTCCAAATATGAACGTCCTCGGGACGATGTCGCGCCGCCCGCCTATGACGCGCTTGTATAGACTAAGAATGTGCAACAGGTTGAGATGCTGCCGCTTATATTCGTGCAGCCGCTTGATCTGCACGTCGAACAGAGAATTTGGATCTATTTCTATGGAGCAGAGGGCGGCAACCATTTTGGCAAATTTTAATTTGTTCAGCTGCTTAACCTCCAAAAACTTCTGCTGGAATATCGCATTGTCGGCGAGTTTTTCCAAATCTCGCAATTTCCACAGGTCCGACGTCCATTCCATGCCGATTGACCGGTCGAGCAGCTTCGATAAATTCGGATTGCAGCAGCGAATCCACATGCGCGGAGTGACGCCGTTTGTAACATTGGTAAATTTTTCCGGATACAATTCATTGAACAGCGGAAACAGGGAATTTTTTACCAAATTTGAGTGCATTTTCGCCACGCCATTTATGCGCTTGCAGCACACCGCCGCCAAATGTGCCATGCGGACCACTTTCATGCCATCGCCGCTGATTATTGACAGCGCACGTTTTTTCGAATCATCGCATGGCCACCGCTGTTCCACATCGCCGCAGAGAAACCTGCGATTGATCTCGCAAATCAACTGGTAGTGGCGCGGCAAAAGATGTTCAAACATTCCCGCGGACCACTCCTCCAATGCCTCCGCCAGCAGCGTATGGTTGGTGTATGAAAATGTTTCCCTGCATATGTCCCACGCTTTTTCCCACGGAAAGCACTCCTCATCCAACAGTATTCTCAGCAGCTCCACAATGGCAATTATCGGATGCGTATCGTTCAGCTGGATGGCAACCTTTTCCGGGAACTGATCGAAGTTTTTATTGCCGTTCTTGAACCTGCGGATTATGTCCTGCATAGAGCAGCTCACGAAAAAATACTGCTGCGTCAGCCGCAGGACCTTGCCACCTTCCGTGGAGTCATCCGGATACAGCACCTTGGAGATCGTCTCATTTTTGTTCTGCTTTTCCATCGCCTCGAAAAATCGTCCCTCGTTGAACATTTTCAGGTCGAATTCGCTGGCGGAACGCGCCTCCCACAGCCGCATAAAATTCACAGTTGTGGATTTATACCCAACGATTGAAATGTCCCACGGCACGCCCTGTATGGTTTCGTAGTCGCGCCAAATCGGACGCAGGTTGCCGCAGGAATCGTAGGAATACTCAACTCTTCCGTATAGTCTGACGTTCTGCGTATTCTCTGGACGGCACACCTCCCACGGGGATCCCGACATCAGCCAACTGTCTGGCTTTTCCACCTGCTTGCCGTCGGAAAATTCCTGGCGGAAAAGACCCAGCTCATAGTGTATGCCGTAGGCCACCGCCGGATAATTCAACGTCGCCAGTGAATCCTGGAAGCATGAGGCTAAGCGTCCGAGACCGCCGTTGCCAAGGCCCATATCCGGCTCGACGGCTTCTATTTCGTCGAAATTTTTCCCGAACATTTCGAGCGCCTTTTTCGTTTCCTCGAGAATTCCGAGATTTATTAGATTATTTTTCAACAGTCTCCCTGGCAAATACTCCAGCGACATGTAGTACACTCTGCGCGCATTGGACGTGTGATGCACCTTCTGCGTGCGTATGAACTGTGACATTATGATCTCCTTCGCCATGAGACATGTTGCGATCCACCAGTCGCGCGGGGTTGCGGTCACGCGATCCCTCGCCAGGTCGAACTGCAAATGCTTAACTATCGACACCTTCACCCACGACTGGAAATCCTGCATCTGAACAACATTTCCGGAGGTGCTGCCGTTGCTTTCTTCATCAACGGACAGCAAACAACAATTACTAGCATTCGATTCATCCATAGGGCCCCACATGGAGTGAATGTAAAAACCCTGCAATTTCAATCCAAAAATACAATTTCGCGGCATTTTCCATTGACTCTGGAGAAATTATGTGGCACAAGCGAAGGTACTATGTCATTCCATGGAGCATTTCATGTGCCACACATCGCCAACGGCTCAGCGGCTAAAGTTAACGGCGGAGCGGAGCGCAAAGCTTCGAAGAAAAATCGCGCAATGTCTTCCATTGCGAACGCCTGCGGAAAAGCTTTTTCGTTTCTGACGGACAAAATCGCAGAATCCACAAAGGGTCTTTCTGCGCGCATTTCAAAAAACATCGTCACGAAATCTCACGATGGCCCAAGTCGCAAAATTGAAGATGTTATTTTCGGTTGGGATGAAGTGCACATCAACTTCGTTGGTAATTTTTGCATGAAAAAGCTGAGCGAGTGCGAAGGGGCCATGAAGCTGCGTGACGTGGACAATGTATTCGTCGGCAGAAGTGAGTATTTTCGGGACATCCCAGTCGCCGATGCGCGGAAATTTGGGCTCATACTTCCGGAAAATATCGATGAAAACAATGCAAATCTTGCCATTCGCCCACTGGTCATAAGATTCTATGGCATCGGGTCGGGAAATATTGCGCTGCAGTTTTTGGAGTCCACGGTGAATGTTTTTTCCAGCGGGCCAAAAAGGAGCAAACACCCCACATCGAAGATCATCGACGAGCTTAAAACGCAAATCTCCACCGAGAAGATCGCGGAAGCAAATGCCATCGTGCTGTCGCACATCGAGGAGGAAAAAAGAAAACTAAAGGACAGTCCAAACATAATAATTGTGCCATTCATTAGTGGGTTTTCCTTCGGTGGAATGCTGGCGAACTGCATAGCAATTCGCAACGGATTCGGGTCGATTGTGTTCAATGCGCTCGGCATCGGCAAAAGTGCGCGTGCGTTCATCGGCAATGGCAATTGGGAAATGGCAAACACGGCGCGTGCGAACAATCACATGGCCCTGCGCACGGAATATGATTTTTTGTCATCGCCAATGTCGCCGCTGCGCCACATCGTCAGCAATCCCGGACTAACGGTGACAATTCCGGGCGATCCGAAAGACCTGTTGAATCCGGTCGATACGCACTGCGAGTACAGGAAAAAATTCATGAATTTCGTGGCCAAAAACGTAAGAAAAAATCCATCGCACAACGGTCACTGATGGCCCCAATGGACACGCCGTGTTTTTACTCCGCAATGCGCCATTTCCGCGCAACTGCAGTGCATTTGTTAAAATTAGGCGCCCGTTTTTTACACAATTCATGTGCCTGTAAAATTTGTCGCTAGAAAGTTGTTGCTTATTTTAATTTTAACAGCAGGGTTTTCTGGAGGTTCGCGAAACCGAGTCTTATGAGAGAATTAGTTGGAAATGTTCTGCTTTTGCAGATTGGAACGCCTACTACTATGGCGAATGTCATCCTGTCTGCACTTATTAAAAAAGCGCTGAACTATCCATGCATCGAGGAAATTTATGGGTGCGCCGGCGGCATTCAAAGTCTACTGAGTGGGCAATTCATCGACTTGGCAGGGCAGCAGCAGAGGAACATAATAAATTTAGTCGGAACTCCAGGAGCGGCGCTTAAATCCATAGCCTGCAAAGATTTCAGCACCATAAATGTGGACATTTTACGGAAGCACAATATTAGCTATCTGTTCGCCATCGGTGACGCATCCGCCGTTGGCGTGTGCAAAAAACTTGATGAAGCGGCCATAAAAATTGGACACGAGATGCGCGTGATGCTCATTCCAACCGCCGCCGACAATAGTCTGCAGCTGACGGACCATTGCCTGGGATACGGATCCATGGCTAAGCACTTGGCGGTCATGGCGAAAAGCATCGCCGCAAGTGTGCAATCGACGCAGTCGAACGGCGCCATAACGATCATTTCGCTCGCCGATAGCGATGACAAATGGCTCATCGGTGGACTTGCGCTGGCGCGTTTGCGCGCCGACGGCAGCGATGCTCCGCAGCTGGTGATTTTCTCGAACTTCGACGAGGGGACATTCGTGAAAAATGTGCACCAAACGGTAAAAAACATCGGCAATTGTGTCATCGCCATGGGAAATAAATTGACGAATCTGAAGGGGGAAAACATCGCCACAAAGCGCAGCGCAGCGGAACAGGTAAAATTTGTTGCGGAGGCGAACTTCGATGTTCCCGTTGACCTAATCCCGCTGTCCGATTGGGAACTCACATCGTGCATGACGCTGTCCGGGACGGACGTTGCGGAGGCGGAATTGTGTGCCCAAAAGGCGCTGGAGTTCGCCGTTGGCGTCGGGACGAGCGGGAAAATGATCACGCTGCTGCGCATGGACGCGAACAAATATTCTTCGGAGGTGAACTGCGTAGATCTGGATAACGTTTTTGACAAAAAGAAGGAGTTCCCGGATGCGTGGTACGACTACGAGGAAATGTCGCTGAACACTCAATTTTTCAAGTACGCGGCGCCGCTCATAGTTGGCGAAAGGGCGTGCGCCTATGAAAATGGAGTGCCGCATTTCGCTCGCCTCGGCTGAATGTGTGCCGTTTCAGCGGTGAGCGCGACGACCATCTCCCCGCGTCCGTTTTTTTGCCATAAATTTCGGTTCTGATTTTCCTTCGAAGGCGTCGCTGTCGATCAGCACCTCCGAAATATCGCGCCTCTGGGGAGCTTTGTACATTATTTCGAGCATCATTCCCTCCAAAATGGAGCGCAATGCCCGTGCGCCAGTTTTCATTTCCAGAGCACACTTTGCAATTTTCGAGATCACGTCGTCCCCAATGGTCAATTTGATTCCGTCCAAGGCCATCAGCCGCTGATACTGTTTTATGAGAGCATTTTTTGTGTCCAAAAGCACGCGACACAAGTCCTCCTCCGACAGTTCATCCAACACCGATATGGCCGGCAATCTTCCGATAAACTCGGGAATAAGTCCGAATTTCACCAGATCCTCCGGGCGCACTTTCCGCATGATTTCCTCCGGCTTATCGCGGCCGCTCGCATTGGCTGCCACATTAAATCCCAGCACCGTTTTGCCCATGCGCTCCCCTATGATTTTGTCGAGATCGACGAATGTTCCGCCGCATATGAACAGAATATTTTTCGTGTCGACGCGCACGTATTCCTCTTCCGGGTGCTTGCGTCCGCCCTTCGGAGGAACATTGCAGACAGTCCCCTCCAAAATTTTCAGCAGCGCCTGCTGAACGCCTTCCCCGGAAACATCGCGCGTAATGGAAACATTTTCCGTTTTTCTCCCTATTTTGTCGATTTCGTCTATGTAGATGATGCCGCATTCCGTCTTTTTTAGATTATAATCGGCGGCCTGCAGCAGTCGCAGCACGACATTTTCGACGTCCTCACCGACGTATCCCGCTTCCGTCAACGTCGTGGCATCGGCTATGGCAAATGGTATGTCCAGCGCCTTTGCCAATGTTTTCGCCAGCAGAGTTTTTCCGCATCCGGTGGGGCCGATAAGCAGAACATTGCTCTTTTCAATCTCCACATCCTCCAGTTCGCGTGGGATTTTCACGCATTTCCCGTTGCGCCTGTTCTTTCCTGACATCGCCCCGTCAACAATCAGACGCTTGTAGTGATTATACACGGCGACCGTAAGAATTTTCTTCGCGTGACTCTGTCCGACGACGTTATCATTCAGCACAGCCATCAATTTTTCCGGAGAGACCATGTCAAATTTGAACGGTTCATCGTCCGCATTGACGACGCATATGCCATTTTTTTTCTCGCCGCCGGAACTGCTGTCAGCGTGCGGCGATGCCGCCGCATTGGTGGAGGAAAATGCTGGAATTTTATGGCCGAGCGCGCTGGCACACTTTGCGACGCAGGCGTCGCAAATGAATATTCCATTTGATCCGGAGATTAGTTTGCCCACTTCAAATTGAAGTGCGCCGCAGAATGAGCATCGATTTTTATTGGACATATTTTCCAGTTCCCCACATTCAATCTTGGAAACACGCAGTGTCAATCCATCTGACGCAACTTGCGCAGTGTGCCACCTCCGTGAAATTTTGCCAAGAAAAGTACATGTGTGGCTTCGATTTGCTTGACTGTTGCCGAGATGGCAGTAGCGTGCGGACCATTGGAGAAGGCGGTGCTCGGCAATTTCATTTCCATTATTCTCGTGATAGTATTTTGTGGCCTTTCCATATTAATTCACGAAATTGGGCACTACGTCGCCGCAAAAAAAAGAGGACTGCTTGTGCCGAAATTTTCCATAGGATTTGGGCCAAAATTATTTGGATTCAAATCCAAAGGCACTGAATTTGTCATTTCACTGCTGCCATTCGGAGGATATGTGGCGATCCCGCAGCTGGCGAATTTGGAAACGATCGAGGGGAGGTTCGACCTCCCGGTTGGCCTGAAACAGGCAACATGCGCTGATAAGGTATTGTCCGCGTTCGCCGGTCCGGCGGCAAATATTCTCCTGGCGATTGCCATAGCCACCGCCGTCTACTTTATTGGGCTGCCGGTTTCGGAGGAGATGATGAGCACAACCGTCGGCTATGTTCCCAAAACGCTGCGGCTGCCAACCGGCAATGTCACTGCTCCCGCCTACGCCGCTGGAATTTTGCCGAATGATAGAATACTATCCATCGACGGCAAGGCGGTCGCGAAATTCGACGATATTGTGCAATTTATTGCGCTCGGCACGCGCAAGGACGATCGAAATAATCCCATTGCGGCCGTTGAAGTTGAACGCGGAGGCACTCGGTTGAAATTGTCCATAAGTCCAGTGCTAAAGCCCCCCGCTGGAGGGAAATACGACTCCATTCGCACAATCGGAATCTATCCGAAGCAGACCCTGATCGTCGCCGGCGTCATTGGGCAATCAACGCGGAGCTGCGCAGACATTCGGAAAGGAGATGCAATAGTTTTCGCAAATGGAGAGCCGGTGCTGAGCGTACTCACGCTGCTCGATGCCGAGAAAACTTGTCGCCCGGTCACGCTTGGGATCGAACGGGATGGCGTGCGCAAAACCATCGAAGTGCCAAACGCCCCCGTTGCCGCCGAAAAGCCGTTTCTTTCGCTGACATTTGCCAAAAAACGCGCGATTCTCGACCTGATTCCAGACGATGAACCATCGAAATTCGACAATTTCAATGGAAAATTTAAAAGCTTCCAAATTTTCTGCAGCGATGAAAATCTGCTGCGGATGAACGGCCTTTCGAACGGCGACAGAATCACGCACGTTGGAGGGAATCGTGTCGAATCGCTGGATGAAATCCGCGGCATAATCGGCAGTCACAGCGAAATTACACTCACCGCGGCGACGCAGTTCGGAGACAGGACGCTGCCATTGGATGCGATTTCCGGCGTGGAGCTGCGCGAAACGAGATACGAGGGATGCCTGGGAATGCAGTTTGAAGATAGAATGACCATTTCGTATCCGTCACCGCTCAGCCAGATCGTGGATTCCGCAACCGTCGTCTTCCGCACGCTGCACAGCCTGTTCAGCAGAACGTCCGACATTTCGGCGAAACATTTGATGGGGCCGGTCGGCATAGTTGGGACGCTCTACACACTGGCGAAGGAAAATTTCCCGTGGCTGCTGTGGTTTGTGATGCTGATCAACGTCAATTTGGCCATTATCAATCTGCTGCCATTCCCCGTTGTCGACGGTGGAATAATCGTGATTTCTCTGCTGGAAAGGGTGACGAATTGGAAATGCATCGAGAAAATTTTCTCAAAGATTCAGTCAATATTTTGCATTCTGCTGATCGCATTGATCGCCTACGTGACATTTTTCGACATCATGCGCATTCGGTGGAATTCTCGGCAACAATTCGAAAAGCAGAGGTGGGCGCGGCTTGCCATAAACCATGATTGAGAGAAGAATGACCAGGGAGGTCGCCGTCGGGAATGTTACCATAGGCGGCAGGAATGACATCGCCATTCAATCCATGACAAATATTCCGACGCGCGACATTGCCGCCAATGTGCTGCAGATTTGCGAGCTGGCGGAGTGCGGATGCGACATCGTTAGGCTCGCCATTGGCAGCGTCGATGATGTGAAATCACTGGCAAAAATTAAAAAAATCCTTCTCTCAAAAGGCGTAACAATTCCACTGGTTGCCGATGTGCATTTTTCGCCGACGATAGCATCGGATTGCTTGGGGATTGCCCACAAGGTGCGCATAAATGCCGGGAATTTTTCCGATAAAATGGCACATTCTAAGCAATTTTCCGATGAAGAATTTTCCAGCGGGAGACAAATTCTGGTGGAAAAACTGCGGACACTATTTTCGCGGGCAAAGGACACGAAAACCACACTAAGAGTCGGCATCAATTGCGGCTCATTGGCGCCAAGGATTGTGCATAAATTCGGCAGCGGCGATGTTGCCATGTGGGAAAGCGCAAGAGAATGCATCGACGCGGCGAATGGTGTGCAATTCCGTGATTTGATTCTCTCATTCAAGGCGAGCGACGCAAAAAAAATGATCGCTGCAAATCGCATGGCGTGCTCAAAAATGGACGAGATTGGGTGGGATTTCCCGCTGCACCTGGGCGTTACGGAAGCGGGAGACGGCAACTATGGCCGCATAAAGTCAGCCATTGGCATCGGAACACTTCTGGTGGATGGCATCGGCGACACGATACGCGTATCGCTCACGGAGGACCCATCCAATGAAATCGCCGCCGCAAAGGATATTCTGCAGGCGTGCGGTGCCAGGCGCTATGTTGCGGAAATCATCTCCTGTCCCTCCTGCGGGCGGACATCCTACGACATCTCTGCAACACTGGCCCGCATCAGAGATTGGATAAAAAAAATCCCCCGCGCCGGGCATTTAAAAATCGCAGTGATGGGGTGCATGGTAAACGGACTCGGCGAGTCCAAAAATGCCGATTTTTCGGTAATCGGCACTCCAAGTGGCAATTTGGCCATTTACCGCGGAGAAAATCGCATGGCCAATGGCATTCATCCGGATAAAATTTGCGAAAAACTGGAGGAAATTATGGCACATTTCGGCGTCTGAGATTGTCCATGCGTCCACTCCAAACACATCACTCGTTCCCTTTGGCGTGTGATTCTCTACTCTGCTCCTCTCCTAAAATCTTTCGCATAACACGCGAAGCGGTCCGCATCCG
>JAITRI010000007.1 GCA_031288455.1 Puniceicoccales bacterium | reverse complement strand
ATAGCTCAGTCGGTAGAGCAGAGGACTGAAAATCCTTGTGTCGGCGGTTCGATTCCGCCTCTCGCCACCAGCTCGGGATAATTTTGTGTTGCAATTTGTGCCGCCTTTTTACAATTTTCCACTATCACTAATTGCCAACATGGACCGTGAAAATGATTTCGTCCCTAATTCGCCGTGTGGAATATTTAACCAAGGTGTATCATTGCCGTTGTATAGCCGCATAGGCACCGCGGAGGGCAAAGACGACTACGTTCCACCGCACATTGGCGATAAAAGCCTGGGTCTGCATCCAATAGAAAAGACGGCGCAACCGCCTAGCAAAATAAAAAAAATTATGCTAGAAGAAAACGATCTAATTCCGCTCAATTCAGTCGAGTGTGAAAAATTTAAAAAAACAATATCCACTGGGACACGTCGCATAGCAGGCATAATACGAGACATCCTAATAAACAAAGGTATTCCCGTTGGCGATAAGGTGCATTGGAAAATCACGGATAAAAACAGGCTAATTCTTTCGTTCTGCGTCGGGAAGCCCTATGCGCAGATCAACGAACAATACGACAGTTATGTCCACAGGCACATAGCGTCCAATCTCGGGAATTGGTACAGGGAAAGCGCTAGTAACGGCAATGTTCCTTTTGTCACGTCCAACTGCATGCAATTTAATCTGAACAATATTGAGCGCAACATTTCGATCACTGGAAATCTCGGTATGAATTACATATCGCTGCCACTGGAGTATGTCGGTACAGATGAAGCACTCATGCCAGGGGAAGAGCAATATCCGGAGGCAAAGGTTAAATTGATCGCCAAACAAAATGCCAGCTTTGGTGAAAATGTATTCTCGGAAACTGTAAAAAATGGCGGCATCAAAATTCTCGAAAAAAACATAGGTGGGATTGTGTTTCCGTCACAAATCTCGGGTACAAATTTGGAGGGAAATAACGACAGTATCCTCAGGACTGCGACCGCAAATGCACTGACACAATTTTTCTCAAAAATCGTGAATCTCGAAGGAAATGACAGGCAAAAGATTGATGCCATATGCAATGAGATCATAAATTGCGAAGGGATGGAAATTGCGCGCCATAATTCCATGAACATAAATCAACCCGGTGTCGCGGAAAGATTTATGAATTTTTGCCACGGTGTGTGCGGTAGGTTGCTAAGTCTAAAATCGGGAGAGTTCATCGTCGTTCCCGCCGGATACAGCGACGTCGGCGTGGCACACTCCAGCTATGTGGTATACACACTCTCCGATGATGGTAAAAATTTTGAAATCTATGAAATAAATGCCTATGGACTTAGGCCGATAGATACAGGAAATGGCATTATCACCTCCATGGGAGAAGAATCCACACCGGCAAATTTTTACAAAATCCCGAAGGATGTGCTGCTTCCGGTCATCTGCACAAACGTCGACGGCAAAGAGATCAGATCAAGCGCACACATTGTCGATATGCTGAGAATGGAAGGGGAAAATGCCGAATTTTCGCAGCAATACCAGCAGTATATGGTCAAAATGTGGAACAATTACGCGGAATATCGCACACAGCTTCCGGCGCATCTCGTAAACATATTTGCCAAATCGCAAACTTCCGGCAATTGTGCGGTGCGTTCCTTGGAGTGTCTGCTGATGACACAGTTTGCTTTGCACTTCAAAAACGCAAAGGATGCCTGTCATCTGGCGCGATTATTTTCATTTTACATGTCACTGCAGGCCGTCGAGGCCTACTGCGACTACTACGTGACCAATTCTAAAGAATTTACGGTCAACAGCTGGGAAATCCTCAAGCGCGCGAGGACACAGCTAATTATTCAAAGTGACAAGCTAAGAATAATGCAGAACAAATTGCCAAACGGTGAAACTTGTCCGACTGTTTTGGTGGCATTTGCCGATAAGTTGGGGAAAAAGATAGACAAACTATTAGAGGAGCGGCAGGATGTTACGCACACGGTTGTTCCTCCGCCATTTCCGCAGTTCGACGCAGCAATCGACATCTCCGGAGAACGCAGTAAATTGGCGAGTGCCGCAAAAAAGATCCACAGTGAACGGGATGCATCTGCGCTCCCCAATAAATCCAAAGTCCACCGAAGTTTTATGCCACAACCATCCTCCATACTTGGGGAAAATAAGACCACTGAAAACCTAATGAAATATCTTGAGGATGCCGAGAACCAAAATATTTGCGATGCCGTACTACTCAGAGATGAGTTCATCTTTTCGCTTCCACCGCCGGACGATGACATATGGAAGCAGATGAATGCTGAACAGAGCCGCAAAGCATACAATTTGCTGGCGAGCATAGTGTTTGGTGTAGGACCAACATCGACGGCCTCAAACATATACGCCAGCGACATTGGCAATACGTCACGCTTTTTGACGGTGTGCATAATGCTGCGATTGCTGAAGCGGAGCGAATGTTTTTACTCCGCAGCACTCGACAAATACTGCGTCGATGCACATCCATTTAAACAATTTGCACTCGATGATTGTTGCGTGATCACCAATAAAATCGAAGCGGAGAAAAGAGAATCGCTGATCAATTTCAGCAAAAAAGAAGCTGATTCTAAAACCCCAGCATTTATGTTCTATGATGGCATTGGCGACAGTGAGGGAAAAAACGCATGGCCAATTGTGGGAACGATGAAGATGTGGCAGGATGTTTTTGATGCAGCCGAAAGTAGAGAGGCACAACAATCTGCCAATGGAAATGATAAAAAATTTTCCGAAGACTATAAAACTTTCACTAACGCGTCAAAGGCATGCATAGCTTCGGATCAAGATTTTCCGTCAGAATGTAAAACTTGGAAGCCTGGATTGCAAATCGGAAGCGAGATATTTGCCGCCAATGAAAAGGTTGTGGAGAAAGCTACGGAATTTGCCAACCAAGACGATGACTTTCGAATGTTGTGGAATTTTTCAGCCTTTTGCCTACAATATTCTTCGCGGTTAGTCACTGGCGATAACAAAATGAGGACTACTTGGAAATGGGACAAGGATAAGCAAATTTTTCGCTTTTTCCCACAATCGTTCAATTCCGAAGGCAACGCCCACGAACAGCAGGAAAAGCGAAAAAATCAGCATCAGCTTGGCAAGGTGACGCCGGAAAATAAAGCTTTGGAACAATGTAAAGCGGATCCACTTTCGCCGCTGGAAGCGGTTCCTTCCGCACAAGCTTTTGTCATTCTGGAGCATCTCATTCAAGACATTGGCAACGACGACAGTAGGCAAAGTACTAGCGTGAAAGACGTGCGCAGAATACTTTTTAAAGCTCTGAAAAAAGAAGATGGTACGGAAATGTATCCCGCTCTGGAGGCGGCACGAAATGATGCGCAGGCATTGATAAACGCCACGCAACAGTTGGTGAATGCAGCCTTTCACGTCTTTTGCAGGCTGCCTCACAGGCCAAATTTGCAATCATTTTTCGAATATTTGAATCTGGCAAACGAAATACGCCTAGTCATAGCAGAACAAAATGGTGAATTTTTGAAAGACGAATCCCTTGCGCTGACCGTTGGAGCAAACATTCCGCTTGCGAAATTTCTCGAAGAATATGAGCGTAGCAACGCCCTTGGAAAATTAAAAGACTCAATTATTTTACTTGAAAAACTAAAACTAGCGCAGTTCTATGACGCCTTTTTTCGTTCCAATGTGAAGCAAAAATTCAATGCTTTGCTGCAAATTTCACAGAATTGTGTCTTTTTGGGAAAAGAACATATGCGGCGTGTAGTGCACATCATGCACCTATTCCCTCCTTCGCAGGATGATCTTGGAGATATTCTGTGTGCCGTCAATGATCATCTTGGGAAAAAATATGTAGAAAATGATGCGAAACTTTGCGAAAATGTGCTATCAATCACCACAGATAACTTAGAAATTGACCTGCGAAACGGCACGATGCTAGAGAATAAAATGCAAATATTCGGCAGACATAATCAACAAGTAAGTCTTGAGAGATTTCTTCCTCAAATGATTGAAATATTTGGACTAGGTGGCGTAAATTTTTCACATTTAACCGAAAATATTATTTCCAATGCCGACGGTTCCTCTGAACTTATAAATCCAATATTCAAAAATTTACGATTTTTCGATGATTCTTCTATAATTTCCCGCACAGATAACAAAGGCAATGAACTTTGGCGCTACGTGGACGCAGAAGAGGCTGCCAGGCTTGTTCCATCTGGGCTACTGGTGGATGCCTCAGCATGGATCAACAAAAATGGTGAATTGGAAATCTGTGACACTAAAACCGGCGCTCCACTTTTCAGGACTGACCAAACAACTGGCATGTTGTGCAAACTAACGCCACCATTCAAAGATTGTTTCGTAAAAACGTGGAAATCTCCCGATGAAATGACGCGGAATGATCTCTTTTCACGCTTTGACCCGAATGGAGAATATTATTTTTTAGCGGAAGGGAAAGGAAATGTAGTCGCTGCCACTTTCCCGCGCTACAGAGATAAATCGGGCGAGCCGCTCATGTTCAGCTGCGATGCGGGCGGCAAATGGCACTACGGCGAATATGAAGTGCAGCCCGTTCCGGAAAAGGCAAACCCGTTTGGAGATCTGAATAATATCATAGTTCTACGCTATAGACCACAACAATCCGATGGACATCGCAATCCTAATCACACAATGTATATAATTCCAAAGACTCCGTTTCGTCCAGGTGAAAATCTTCGCGGATCCGCGGAAATTGACACATCTGTAACTGCAACTAATAAATTACTCTACGGCAGGAACTGGAAAATGCCAATGCATGTGCTATGCGACTGCCACGGCAGGGAAATACATGCCCACGATGTTGAGTCGACACTTGCCTTTGCGCGCACTAATCTGTACCAAAAAAATTACGCCGCGGCCATGGCACAGCTGAAAAAAATCAATTTTACGCGGCCACTCAGCCAAAATTCCATTGATCAAATAAAAAACATATGCCACTACGTTTACTGGTATGATTCGTCCGCTAGCGCATCCGCCGTGGCGCTGTACGCACGCTGGCTATGGATGCAGGCGGAGAAAACAATTGAGCTTCCAGGATTTACTAACATTTTCTCCAATTATCTGCGTGACATTGAAACAGTGCCGCTGGATTTGCGCATAAATTACGACATTGAATTGGATCTGCTGGAAAAAAATAGTCTAGACAACATTCTGGCCCATCGGCTGGTAGAATTGAAAAAATTGAGTCCAGAAGACATCGCAAATAATAGACCGCGCGTTGATCGCAGTGGAAGAAAATATACTGCGATCGGCGTAACTCCGCCACCTGCCAGTGATTACAGCAAAATACAGCCCGACGAAATCAACGCAATGCGGTCGGCGCTTGAAGAAAGTGGATGGATTCTTGATGAGAATGAGGCGCATATCCCCGAATCAAACAATTCTTATGCTGGCATTTTTTACGAAATCAAAAGCCACACCTTTGAAAATATGTATACCTACAATGGAGATATTACAAAGAAAAAAACTGTCCAAGACATATACGAAGATTTGCGGAATACACCAACCAATCGCGATAGAATCGATGACACTAGCGTCGCGATCGTGGAAGCCAATCACATAGTACTGGCACACGCCATCACGGAGCTCCTGTCATTTTCGGGTAACCAATTGAATCAAAAAATTGCTTCACTGGCGCTAAAGGTGGCATTTATCTATGGTTCTGAAGCTCCCGATTTTCCTAAAGAAAATAGTTCCCAAAATGAAAGAAATGCATGGCTGGCAAATATTTATAATTTTGCCAAGAAAAAAACAATCGCCGGACACGGCCCACGCATACCGTCGATCGTGCGCATTGCCACACCAATCCAAAAGGACGCAATTGAAAGCGATATCCTCGTGAAAAGCAGCGAAATGGCACACAGCAGGTTAAACGCCAGCTATGAGAATTTTCAGCAGACCAAGCGACAAAATTATAACAGCGATGCATGGTCATTCATCAAATCACTGAGAAAATCCGTGTATGCAGAAAAAAGCGCTGCACAACAGCCACACAACAGCGCACCCAGCGAAATTAGCATTGGCGACAATAGTAATTCTGTGAATTTTGCAAAAAAACAGCTGGATATCGCGCTTTCACATGGAGATCAATGCGCTAAATTGCGACGCCAAAGAATTGAAAGACCAATAAAAAGCTTGGACGACGGGGGAAATGCGTGTCTCAGCCAGAAAAAAGATTTCGTGGCAGAGCAAACCAAAATAAAAACCTCTCTGCTTGCTAAATTGAATGCCAACGACAGCAACGTTAATCAGCTGGTAAAAGGAAAATTGCTGCGCCCATTGACAGAAAATGACGCGCAAAATGTCGCGTTCAAATACTACGCCGATGCGTCACAATCCAGCGAAAAGCAGCGACTAAAAAACGCCGCCGAATCGCTGATGAAATTAAATCCCGCCATTGACCTCGCCAAAGTTCCTGAAATTCTCAAAGAATCCGTAATGCTTGCCAACGAGTGCAACAAAATTGCATTCGTCAATGGAATATTAAATCACATCGGAGAAATTAAACTGGCTCGCCAAAGCGGAAATAACACACCCACGGAAAATTTACACAGAGACCAGATGGCGCAGGAGTTCGATAATGAGCATAGAATTGAAGGGCTCAGTGTGGAATTCTGCACGCTATTTGAGCACATCAGCGGCATGCGCCTAAGAAGCGAACAGCTGGAGAAGCTCAACTTTTGCGTGAATCTGACCAATAAACCTAAGGATGCGAAAGATAATAAGGGAATTTTGCAACTGCGCATGGGGATGGGGAAAACAGATGTCATAATGATGCTTTTGCTAGCACAAGTGATAATTGGGCAGCAGAAAAATGCACGTCTGTGCGTCGATGATACGCAAATGGCTTCCGTGAGCGTGCAGCTCGAAGAGCGGCTGCGCGCATTTGGTATTCACACATTCCAAATGCCAATCACTCCAACGGAATGGCTCGATGCAGAAAACCTGCGCCGCACATTGAACGCCATAAATAGAAACAATGCGAGACATGACACAGTTTTTCTGCAGTCTGCAATGTCCATGCGCACAATGCTGAACATGTATAAGTCTTTGCTGGGCACGCCGGACGATGAAAGATTACTGCTGCTGGATGAAATTATAAACAATGAATTTGTGGAATTCACCGATGAAATGCAGCTATCCTACAGCCCACATGTTTCCTTTGCATCGGGCACAGGTGTTGGCACGCAGCAGCGCATCCCGCAGCATATGGAAACCATCATCGGGAATATGGTATTGCACATGGCCACCGAAATGTCGGCCGAAACCGGTATCTGCGAAAACACCCAAAGCGAACTGTTCAATGTCGAAACTTATGAAAAAAATATGCGCACAAAACTTGCGAATCGTGTGCTGTTGCAATTTGATTTTACCGGTGCAGGCGAACCCTTAAAAGATGAATGCGAAAAATTTCTATTGGGGACAACAAGTACATTCAATGAAGATGAGTGGAATCCACAATTTGTATCAAGTATGTGGTTAGCGCGCATCCTGTTGGATAAATATGTGCCGGATATGCTGCAGCGGAAATATGGAACGGACTATGGTTTCGATAAAAATAAAACGCGAGTGGTGCCATATGATAGGGGAGAAATGTCCTACGGATGTTTTCGAGATCCAATCATGGAACTCTCCTTATCATGCGTAACGGCTGCGCAGATCGGCATAACCCAAGAGCAAATGATCTCATTCATCAACCAAAGCATGCGGAATGCGATGGATGAACGCATGGTAAACGCAGATGTTGAATTTGACAAAACGGGAGCGGGGAAAATTTTTGAAACAGTAACTGGCTGCAAGCTGTCATTTTTTTCGAAAAGAAGTGAAATTTTTAAAATTAAATCTCCGGAAGACATTGCAGTGGTATCCCAAATATTGATGCACGTCAATGGGAGTCCGCTGAAGACAGATGCATCGGCGATCACAAATAGATTTAGCATTTTTTCATTAGTCTCCAAGTGCACATTTCAAGATGAATTTTACGAAACCAATTCCGCGGAAATTCCTCTCATGGCGAAAGAGATGCCGCTATTGGCCATGTCAGGAACCCCGGGAAATGCCGCAATTTGTCCCACGCCAATGGCCAATAACTTATCCGTCGATAGAATGGCCATTGGCGGGAGCATCAGCACATTTTTCAATGATTTGCATAAAAAAGATGCCATCAGTTTTACGCTGCAATCGAAGACGGCAAAAGACATCTTTAGCAAATATCTCGATCAATTGGAAAAATCTGAATTGGATATGAGCAAAGGGAAAGGAATTCCTGCAGGGATTTTGGACATGGGAGCGCTTTTGCCGCCCAACATGGGGCAAAATGCCATGGAAATTTTTGAAATCATCAGCAACAGAACAATGCCATTTGACGGCGTACTATTCTGGGATAACGCGAGGCAGACGTTTGCGATGGTAAGAAAGAGTAACAATGGGGAAACGGTAATAATGCCGGTGGCATCCCTTTTGGATGCCGATTTGCTCGCCGCTGGCATACACGACAGAAGAAAATTATTTATCATATATGACCAGGCACACTGCACAGGAACAAATATTACAGGATTGCGCGATGATACGCGCATGCTGCTGCTGCCGGAACCGCTATCAATGACATCAGATTTCCTGGCACAGACACTGATGCGATTGCGGCAGTATGGAATGGGACAGCACATTGACGTTGCATTTTCAGGGCCGGCAATAACCACATTCAGAAAATCAACGCAATCCGATGGCGCAAATGACAGTGGAGCGACCGTCGATGAAATTAAAAATATGTTGATCACAAACGATGCCGGGAAAAATATTCACATGGAAGAGCGGTGTTTGTACGAGCGCGCGACGGCGATTACTCACCGCTTTCTATTGAATATGGCGGCCAAACTCTGCGAAGAAGCAAGACGCAATGTAAATATAATTAAAACCTCTAAAATGGAAAAAGCGCGTGAACAGGCTCAATTGACCATCTGGAATATAAATAATATGCTGCGCGAAATACAAATTCTGCTGCGCAAGCGTGAAACATTCACCGACACGGATACCATCAAAAAAGCAGCGCTTGGAGTAAATCCACTGCAAGATTTTACAGATTTTTACACTCAAATAAGAAAAATGACCGGAAAATTTCTTTCAAAAAATGCCACAATACTACACCACACTTTTATCACAAATGGTATTGACTGGCAGGCGGAAGCGTATAGTGCTCTCGAAGCACTACTATCGCGAGCAAAGGTTGTGCTGCCAAATGCTTCATTTGCCGGACGTGTCCCAGGAGAGATGGGAACAGTGTTCACGCAGCAAAATGCGGAAAATGCAACGCAGGAAATGCAAACGCAGCAAATGCAGCAGCAGAGATTGCAGCAGCAGCAGCAAATGCAACTAATTGGGGAACACGTGCGCGACATGCGTCAATTTTTCAACACATTCAATGGCACACTTGGCAATGAACCGGAGCTGCAGCCACCACAGCAGCCAAGGTCGCTCACTGATTTCATGTCCACAGTCGTGAAAACGATCCCGATTTCGCAGGTATTTAATTGCAAATTTTCAACATCTTCCGCGGATCAAGATTATGTGCAATACGTGGACAATGTTTCCAATGAATATCAGAGCTACGGCAATCTTTTCCCGCCTTCCGTAAAAGCGACCATCCCGTTTACATACACAGAGCAAGGGCATATGATACCCATGTTTTCCGATGCCATGCGCAAATGCTACTTCTTCGCGCAGGAGGAAAATGGCGACATAACATTTCTGACACAGGCGCAGGCGATGGCGCTTAGAGGATTCATAAAGGAAGGTTTAGTAACCGGCGCACGGGTGTACGCAACAGCTGGATGGACGCTTCTGGAACAGTCCAAAGATGCAGATGGGTGGACCATTCCAAATTTCAAAGACTCTCCCATGCGCTTCTATGTGCATCTGTTCAATGGAAATAAAAAGGAAATTTTCAGAGAAGAATTGCCACTTGAATTGCAGCAAAATAACATACAGCTTCCAAGATTTAATGGGAACACGGCATTTTCATACCATAATAATTTCATTGGGTATAATCCTCTTGGGGATATGGCATCTAAATTTCTCCTGCTGCGCGCTCCTGTCTATGCCCAAGCACAGGACTCATAAGGAAAGCACTTGACGTTTGAACACAAAAGAAAGAGTCGAGGAGCGATATTGGTCATGCGATTGACAAAAAAATTTCGAACGGCTAAGGCAATATTTTCCACTAAGCGATCCGCATCCGCTGCGCGGATGCGGGGGATGCAGTGGCTGTGCCCCTGCCCGCCGGAGGCATAAACAAAAATGCCCGGCGCCGATGTTTTTTAGTTCTTCGTGGCCTTTGTCTTTGGATCTCCGACGATTTTACTTTAGTTTTCATTTTTCGGAGATTTTCGCTTCTCACGCAAAGCGATCCGCATCCGCTGCGCGGATGCGGCGGGTGCAGGGGCTGTGCCCCTGCCCGCCGGAGGCATAAACGCAAGTTCACGGCGCGGAGCGCGACAGACATTTTACGGCCAAATTTTTTAGGATATATTTTTGCTCCTGGCACCGTTCGGTGATTTCCAAAAGGGCGGCTGCGAACAGCGTTTGGAACAGAAGCAACCGGCGCAATTGGAAATTCGCGCACGGGCGTACCAATTTTGAGAGGTACCACGGGTTCTGTGAAAAAACATTGAACGTGGACTTTTCGGAGGAGTCCATGTGCAGTGCGCGCGCGGCGCATGCGATGTCATTTTTCGCGATGGCACCGCCGGTGATTTTTATGCGCTTTGACTGCAGCAGAGATTGCAACTGTATGAGCAGTCTGTTTCTGGATTGGAAAGCGGACAGTAGTGGGCGAGCATCGCCGTTGCAGAAAAAATATTTGTCGATGGCGCGCAGGGTGGCCGCAATATTTCCTTCGAAAAATTTTTCAACGGGATCGAAAAAATTCCCGGAATCATGGTCATCCACGAGCGTCTCCACATCTTCGGAGGAAATGTTGGATCTTTTTCCAAAAATATTTGTTGAAATTTTATTGATTTCCTGCTCGATTAATCGGAAATTATTGCCGCATTTCATGTGCAGCAGCGGCGCGGCATCCGCGTCAATCCCAACACCGCACTCCTTTGCGAGCGCTTCAATGGTGGATTCCGCGGAGGAACTGTTCCCGTCGTCATCAAGATCGATGACACTGGCAAGCTGCAGCAAAGATTTGTACCATTTCGTGCGCCTGTCGACCGGAGCAGCGGAAATTATTATGCGCCTATCGGCGCTCGCGGATCCGATGTTTTCCAAAAGATCATCGATGGCGCGCCTGTCACCTTCGGCAATGGCGGATCCTCCAAGAAAACAAACGGATCGCAGCCATATGGTGTTGCTGCTTTCAAACATCGCAATCGTCCCCAGTGACAGAATTACGTGGCCGATCGTTTCGCCAAAATTATTTGCATCGTCCAGATGGAAAATTTCACCACACCCGCCGCAGATGGAGTCGTATAAAACGCGCGCGCGACGATCCACTAGGAAATCGTCGCTGCCATTAACAAAAGTCACGCTTTTGCTGTTGATCGCCATACTTCTATGATGCTATGCCTGAATCGCGCAATTCCGGAGGGGTGATGGCATTCATCTTTTTGGTGATGTATGCCTTTACCTTGGCATTGGCGTTATTTATGGCACTTTCGACGACGTTCGCTGGTGTTCCGGGTGAAAACCTCAAATTTTTGATTATTCCATCCCCCTGCACTTCAACGTGTACGCCGCCTTCATCGTGTGATTCGGTATACGCGATCAACTCGCTTTGCATGGCTTCCATGCCATCCTTCATCTGTGTCATGCTTTTAAGCAATTTCTCCATGTCTTCCATGATCATCCTTTCATTGTTTTTTCCCATAGGGCGGAACAACTATCCCCCCTGAAATTATCAGTTTCATGCCGTCGGCAACGGACATTTCCAACTCCGTCACTTTTTTCTTAGGCACAAGCAGCAAAAATCCGCTGGTTGGATTTGGTGTTGTTGGCACGAAAACGCAGACCACAACTTCTCCCGTTTTATCCTGCACTTCTCCATTCGCCTCGCTGGACAGGAACCCGAGTGCATAGCATCCATCCTTAGGATACTCTATCAGCACGGTTTTGCTGAACGCTTCGCTATTGCTCTTCCCGAATGTTTCCGCTATCTGTTTGACGGTTTTGTAGACGGCGTTCACAAACGGCACGTAGTTTATTACCTTTTCGGTGGCTGATATTATTAGCCTGCCGAGGAATAATTTCGACAGAAGTCCGATGGCGACTATGACGATCACCACAAGGACTATGGAAACGGTATTTATCAGCGCGCTCATTGGAGAGCTATTGGGAACATTTATATCCAGCCAATAGAATAGTATTCTGCTGGCCGGTTCTCCGATGTACTTGAGCAGCACATTTACGAAAAATAGCGTAATGCCGATTGGAAGCGTCAGGACGATCCCGGTTACGAACGACTTTTTAATTGCTTTCAGCACTCAATTGAACACAAACGGTAGTCTTTTTTTGGGAAATGGCAATGCAAAAACTGTCATCGGTGACAATTTTGCTGCGGATCCTGGAATTTTCGGGCGCCGCGAACACTAATAAATTGCACAGCTGCGGGCCCATAATTTTGATTGCATCGGTGACAAATTCATGGAAAGTCTATGGGGCGAATGATAACTCGCGAATGCATAGAAAGGATAAAGGATTCCGTCGACATATGCGATGTGGTATCGCCGCACGTGTCGCTCAAAAGATGCGGAGTCAATTGGCGCGGACTTAGCCCGTTCAATCAGGAGAAAACGCCGTCATTTTTTGTCATGCCGTCGAAAAAAATGTTCCGCTGCTTCAGTTCTGGCCATGCCGGTGATATTTTCAGGTTTATCCAGCTGAAGGAAAATGTATCATTTGTGGATGCCGTTGAAATGATAGCAAATCGATTCAATATTCCACTGGAGTTTGAGAAATCATCCGATGTGGAAACGCGGCCATATTCGCGGAAATCTCTGTTTGACATGCACGCCATGGCATCGGATTTTTTTGTGAAAAATTTTCACGCCGCCGGTGCGATCGGCGAGAAAGTGCGGCGCTACTGGACGGATGTGAGGAAATTTTCCATGGATGCGGCCATGGAAAATGGCATAGGCTTCGGTGGAAGCAGCGACGGTGCGCTGCTGCGAAAAATGTTGGACGCTGGATTTTCGCAGGATGCAGTGAGGGCGAGCGGGATTTTTTATTTCAGAGAAGGGGAGTCCAGTCCGATGCGTGGAATTATGCGATTTCATTCACGGCTGACGATTCCGATACGCGACATTCAGGGGAGAGTGGTGGCATTTTCGGCGCGCGTTGTTGATGGTGTGACGGCGAACGATGCCGTGGACGCAAAGTACATAAATTCTCCGGAGACGGAAATTTTCCGCAAGGGAAGTTTACTTTTTGGGCTCCACAGGGCACGCCAATGCATAGACCGCTGCGGTGTTTTTTGGCTTGTGGAGGGACAGCTCGACGTGCTCCGCTGCTGGGATAATGGCATCGATACCGCCGTTGCTCCGCAGGGGACCGCCATTGGCGATGTGCAGCTGTGTGCGCTGAGGAGATATGCGGCGCGGTTGAATTGTCTGTTGGATGGCGATGCTCCTGGCCTGAAGGCGGCGGAGCGCATGCTGCCGATGGCGATCGCGGCTGGATTGGATGTAAAATTTTTCATTCTGCCGGATGGAAATGATCCAGATGGATATTTCCGTGAGGATTTTAGTAATCGCTTCGATTCGCTGCAGAAATCTGCCATGACGGCCATTGAGTTCCTGGTCCACAGATTTTTATCCGGGAAAAAGATGACCGCGAACGAAAGAGCCGAGCATTTGGCGAGAATTTATGAAATAATTGCGCTGTCGGAATCGGTCCTTGTGCGCGAAAGTTACCTGCTGGAGCTTTCGGTGGCGGCAAACCTCGATCGACATTCCCTGCTGCAGGACTTTAAATCATTCTCCACCGGTAAAAAATTTTCGGAACCAGTCGCACATTTCGAGGCGAACGTGGGCGCGTCTCCCCATAAAATATCAAGCGCCGAAAGTCAGCTGCTGGCGATTGCTCTGGCTAATAAAAAAATGGCGAAACAGATGTCAAAATTCATCGATGAGCAATTTTTTCAAAGTTTATTGTCGCGCGAAGGAAAAATTTTGCTAAAACTATTGAACGAAGTGCGGGAAGGTATGTGGGACGGGATGTCTATGCTGTGTCATTCGCGTTCGTTTGCGGACGACGAAAAAAATTTGATGTGCGCCGCGTTCGCCGATTTTGACGACGATTGCGATCCTGTGAACGTCACCAATGCATGCCTGCGGAAGATTTTTTCCAATTTCATCAAGGGGGAAATCGAAGCCGTTAATGAAAAAATTCGCAAAATTTCTCTTGACGAAGGGAATATTATGAGGAATTTACAGAAAAATAGGTTGGCTTTGCGCAAAAAATTGGGATCCCCTCCACAGATTTGCTAAGTTTTGCTAGACGGTAAATGCGATGACTAGGCACGATAGTAACAGCGGCGAACAAATTTCAGTGGCGGCCGATGCCAATGCTAGAATACAGGCTCTTTTGAGATCTGCGCGGCAGCGAGGATACGTATCGCTGCAGGACATTAACGAGACTCTCCCGGGCGCTCTCACAAATCCGAAGGAGGCGGAGAACATAATTAATATTCTCGAAAACCTCAACATCGAGATATTGGACACCGAGGAAATCGAGCAGTATCACAGCAAAATGGAAGAGGAGATGGCGGCCCCGATTCCCTCCGCCAGCGATAACATCGAAGATCCGGTCAGAATGTATCTGCGGCAAATGGGACAGGTGCCGCTGCTCACGAGAGCGGAGGAGGTGGCCATTTCCAAAAAAATCGAACGGGAAGAATTGCGCGCACAGGACGAGTTATTTTCCATACATCTGACAGCGGAGTTCCAAATAGATTTGGCGGAAAAACTACTGCGCCGCGATGAGAGGTTCGACCGCATCGTCCTCGATAAAAAAATAGAGAGCCGCGAGGCGTATTACACGATGCTCGGGCGCGCCGTCCAGGACAGCAAAATGCTATTTTCCAAGGTGAAGGAGTCATGGAAAAATTACCAGGATGCCAAGGAGAGCGCCGATGAGGAAAAAATACGAGTCTCCGAGGCGAGACTGAAACAGTTTCAAATGCAGCTGAAAACTGTGCTGAAGCGCTTCTGTTTCAAGATGAAAATATTTGAGGAGCCGCTCACGAAATTGCGCCCCGATAGTAAACAAATTTCGCAGTTGCACGTCGATTTGGAGCGCGCCACCAGGGCGCTGGAAAATGGAGACATGTCGCAGACTGACATAATCGACAGGATTAATAAGGCGCTGAGAAAATTCGAACTCAAGCACGAGGCGGATCCGAAAAAACTTGTGGAAATCCTAAAGGCCTTCAAGTTTCACATGAATGAGGCATACAAGGCGAAGCGCGAAATGGTGGAGGCAAACTTGCGCCTTGTCATCAGCATTGCGAAGAAATACACAAACCGCGGACTGTCGTTTTTGGACTCCATTCAGGAGGGGAACATGGGCCTCATGAAAGCGGTTGAAAAGTTTGAATATCGCCGCGGCTATAAATTTTCCACATACGCGACCTGGTGGATACGCCAGGCAATCACTCGCTCGATCGCGGACCAGGCGAGGACAATCCGCATTCCTGTGCACATGATCGACTCTCTGAACCGCGTCATGCAGGCGCAAAAGCAGCTGACGCAGGAATTGGGACACACTCCGACGGCGGAAGATATTTCGAAGGAGATAAAAATGCCCATTGATCGGGTGCAGTCTATAATGAAGATGGCACAGCAGCCGATTTCACTGCAAAATCCAGTCGGGGACAATGAGGATTCCAGCTTCGGGGATTTTATTGAGGACAAGAGCGCCGAGAATCCGTACGACATGACCGCCTTCAGTCTGCTGCGCGATAAAATCGGCAATGTTCTTGGAAGTCTCACGCAGCGCGAGAGAGAGGTCCTCATGCTGCGATTTGGATTGAAGGACGGCTACAGCAGGACTCTGGAGGAGGTGGGCCAAATGTTCAACGTCACACGCGAGAGAATACGGCAAATTGAGGCGAAGGCGCTCAGAAAAATGCGACATCCGACGCGCATTCGCCAGCTGCACGGATTCTTTGACAATGAGCTGCAGGCGGAAGGCCCAGGCTTCGAGCATTTCGTCACCGAAAGTGACTAGGCTCAGGACTCATAAGAAAAGCGCGGGAAGTCACACCGCGCTAAGCGATCCGCATCCGCTTCGCGGATGCGGGAGGTGCAGGGCAATTGGCGCATCATTCCCACTCGATGGTGCTGGGAGGCTTCGAGGAAACGTCGTACACAACGCGGTTTACGCCATGCACTTCGCTGACGATGCGGCTGGAAATGGACGCGATTACGGCATGTGGCAGCCGTGTCCAGTCCGCCGTCATTGCGTCCGTGCTGTCAACGACGCGCAGTGCTATAACATTTTCGTAGGTGCGCGCATCCCCCATTACGCCGACCGTGCGCAGCGGCAGCAAAACCGCAAATCCCTGCCAAATGCTGCGGAGGAGCCCAGATTTTTCCAGTTCCAGCTGAACGATCCTGTCCGCCTTTCTCAAAATTTCCAGGCGTGCCGCCGTGACTTCCCCAAGTATTCTCACCGCAAGCCCTGGACCAGGAAATGGCTGTCTCCATATTATCTCCTCCGGAAGCCCCATCTTCAATCCCATCGTCCGCACCTCATCCTTGAAAAGTTCGCGCAGCGGCTCGATTAGCGCAAGCCTCATGGAATCGGGAAGCCCGCCAACATTGTGGTGACTCTTTATGGTGACACCGTTTGGGGATGAGGACTCCACAACATCCGGGTACAAAGTTCCCTGCGCCAGAAACTTTGCGTCGGGAATTTTTGACGCCTGCTTTTCGAAAACTTCCACGAATGTGTGCCCTATGATCTTGCGCTTGATTTCAGGATCTTCCACGCCAGCCAGGCGCCGCAGGAACAGATCCTGCGCATCCACAAGCTGCAAATTCAATCCAGGCATGCAGCGGCGCAGCATGGAGACAACGTCCGCCGCCTCATTGTGCCGCATGAGTCCGTGGTCGACGAAAATGCAGTGCAGTCGCCCGCCAATCGCCCTGTGCAGCAATGCCGCCACAACGGAGGAATCCACACCTCCCGACAATGCCAGTATTACGGCGGCATCTCCCACCTTTGCGCGGCAGTTTTCGATCGCCGCATCCGCGAACGATCCAATGTCCCAGTCGCCCTTCAATTTTGCGATCCCAAAGAGAAAGTTTTTTAGAATTTGCATTCCCTGCGCCGTGTGCGACACCTCCGGATGGAATTGTAGACCATAGATTCTGCGCTCATCATCGGCCATGGCGGCGATGTCAACGGATGGCGTCTTCGCGGACACGGTAAAATTCTCGGGAATGGCGGCGACGCGATTCCCGTGCGACATCCACACCGCTATCGGCAGGCGCGGAATATCGTTCCAAAGTGGGCTGTTGCCGAGCACAGTCAGCGCAGTCTGTCCGTACTCCCTGTCCTTCCCATTTTCTAAACGTCCACCGAAGTGAAGTGCCAGCAGCTGCATGCCGTAGCAGATGCCCAGCAGCGGGACATTCATCCGCAGTAGCGCCTGATTCAGCGGAGGAGAACCATCTTCGCCGGCATCATTGGGCCCTCCGGATAATATGATTGCCGATGGATTAAAATTTTCCATCTGAGCGTCGGTCGCCGTCCATGGCAAAATTTCGGAATATACTCCGCTTTCGCGCACGCGCCGCGCGATCAATTGCGTATACTGCGACCCGTAGTCAACGATTAGAACTTTTGCGAATTTCCCCATTTGCGAACTTTTCCACGTTTCCGCAGCTATGGAAAAGCCCCATAGTTCGGTGACTCCTTTAGCGCCGCGACACCATGTGTGTGACTTTCCAGCAATCCGGCCGTGTGTATGCGAACAAATTTTGCATTTTTCTTCAGCGCTTTCACGTTGGCCGCTCCAACGTATCCCATTCCAGAGCGCAGGCCACCGGCTAACTGATATGCGATGTCGCCAACTGGGCCCTTGCACTTCACGCGGCCGACAATTCCCTCCGGAACAAATTTTTTCGATTGACTCTGGAAATATCGGTCGGCACTGCCGCTGCACATGGCATCTTCGGACCCCATGCCGCGGTAAACTTTATGGCGGCGACCATCATCCGACGCAATCTCTTCCCCAGGTGCCTCGTCACACCCGGCGAATAAATTCCCGCACATTATGCAATCGGCACCCGCCGCGATCGCCTTCACGATGTCTCCCGAATACCTGATGCCACCGTCCGCCACTAGGCATTTTCCCATTTTGGCGGCAACTTTCGACACCTCGAAGATGGCGGTGATCTGCGGAACCCCAACGCCGGACACTATGCGCGTTGTGCAAATTGACCCGGCTCCGATTCCGACTTTGACAGTGTCTGCTCCAGCGTCGAATACTGCCTTGGCCCCTTCGGCGGTGACGACATTTCCGGCGATCAGCGGACAGTCCGGCCACGCCTTTTTTATTTCAATGATGGAGCGGATCACATTCGCCGAATGCCCATGCGCGGAGTCCACAACGATGAAATCGACATGTACGGACAGCAGCGCTTCCGCCCGCGGAAGGCAATCAACGCCGACACCAACGGCACCTCCCACCAATAATTTTCCCCTGCTGTCGCGGCACGCATTCGGCAATTCATTCCCAGCCAAATGCTGCTTAACATTGGCCACCTCATTCTTCTGTTCGCCGATCGCCATGTTCCTGTGGATGACACCAACGCCGCCCTGTTGCGCCATCGCGATTGCCATGTTTGCTTCGGTCACGGTGTCCATTGGCGCCGAAATGAGCGGCACATTGATGCGGATGGACGGCGTGAGGTTCGATGCCACATCGACCATGTCGGGAGTGACATCCGAGTAGCGCGGAATTAGCAATAGATCATCGAACGTCAGCGCTTCTCCAACGATTTTATTCATAAATTTCACAAGTTTCCATGACGATGATCGCATTCTGCCCCATTGCAATGATATTTTATAGGTATGGATCCAATCCGCAGCCCGCTATGAATGTCCTCTCAAATGCCAACGCATTGCACATGCGCAGCTCCGATTCGTCCAATATTTTTTCCCGGAGGAGCCAATTGAATTGCTCATGCAGGTGATTTTTATCGATGACTTCTGGCCAATCGGTGTTGACGGTGAACTTGACACCATTTTTCAGAAATGTGCGCATGATGTGCTTCATCTGGGCAATATTATCCACCGCACGCGTTGCCAAATTGGACAGCGGGCAAATTTCCAGGACGATGTCGCGGCGCACCAATTCACTCATCAAACGCGCATCGTAGGCGGCGCAAATGCCATGTCCTATGCGTTCGGGCCTCAAAAGTTCAATGATCTCCCACATGTCACTGTGATCCATCTGTTCCCCGGCGTGCACAGTTATGCCCAAATTGGCTTTGCGAGCAGCGGTGAATAGTTCCTCGTACTGCTCGACGGAAAATTTTTGTCCGTAGGGGCCAGCCAGGTCAATCCCGACTATGCCGCGGGAATGGTATTTGATGGCTTTTTCGACGATGATGCTATTTTTTTTATGGGAAAATTCTCTTCCCAAGCAGAAGATTATTCCTCCGGATAGTTTCGGATATGCCAGCAGTGCCCGTTCCATCCCCCGCAACATCGCCATTATCAGCTGATCCAAATCCACTTCCGCCTCTAGATTGTGTTTCATTGGATTTGTGCGCAACTCCAGTAGCTGCACGTGATTCGATCTGTAGGCCCCGGAAAATGTCTCATAGACGGCGCGTTCCACCTCCTTCGTGCCCGATGACAACTTATCCAGCAGCTTATGGTAGACGGTGTTGAAATATTCATCCAGCGGCGTGGGATTATTTGGCGAGATTGATATGTATTCGACGAAATCGTGATAGTCGCGCTTCGGCAGCACAAATCCGCGATCCTGTGCTATTTCCCACAGCGTCGCTGGACTTATGGACGTGCCAAGATGCGCATGTAAATCGGCTAACCATGGCCATTGGCAGCTGTCAAATTTCTCCATGTGACACAAATAGATTTAGCAATTGCGTTGTCAATCGCCGGCTGATGCATTTCCCAAAAGAATGCGGGCCCATCAAAATTCCACTGCGGCAGGGAAATTTTAGCGGGAAAACTGTGGCAATAAATCGTTGACAAATTTTTGGCCCGACGCAATTTACGTGTCAACTCGGCGCGAGCGTAGCTTAGTTGGTAGAGCACCACCTTGCCAAGGTGGATGTCGAGGGTTCGAGTCCCTTCGCTCGCTCCATGTGGAAATGCCACCCGTAACTTCACAGTTACGGGGCGAAGGGTGCGAATGTTGGCGCTTCATGCGGCTGGTAAAACAAATCGGATGCGCGCTATTTTCGCCGCGCGGTGGCGAGTTTTACTGGAAAACACCGCAGAAATTTTACCATTTTCGTTTTTCCCAATTCTCGCACTTTTGTTACTTTTTCGCGGCCACCGCGGAAGTCCACGTGCCATTCCATTGGCGCAACATGCGGAAATTTTTTTTCCATTGGTTTGGCTTTTTGCTTGAAATTTTTTCAAACTCACCGATTATGCCGCAATTGGATGTCTTCCGTGGTGCGTGAACTCAGGCTTTCGAGGAAAACAACCGGCTGAAATATAGTATTTCAGCCGGTCCTCCCCTAACAAACCGCACTTCCTAACGGTTGTGGCGTATGGATTTATTGAAATTGTAAAATTTTGCAATAAAAAAATTTTTTAATCGCGTTTTAATTCAATTCCCTTCGGATCGAGATTGAAAAGATCGACATTTTCCAGCGCATCCATGCATTTTGACATGCTGTGCCAGACGTCATCGAGCCACAGAAATTCATTTTTTTTGGCGCCGGAATGGGCCATTAGCAGCAGCGACAGCACATACCACATCGGGAAAATATTGTCGTTCGGCGGAGATATGGCAACGTGGAATTTTTGCAATCTGTAGTCTCTGTTGACAAAAGTGCCAGTTTGCTCGAAATGCGTGGCCGTCGGAATGGAGACAACGGCGCGCTTGGAAGTCTTTTCATCCTCCGTGCCAATGTAAAAAATTTCCACATCCTCTGGAATGGCATAGGACACTCCATGGGAAAAAATTTCCTCATTGAGCGACAGAATTTTTTTGCACTGCCCGCTGTTGATTTTCCGATTAAGGGAACTCAAATCCTCGACAACGTTTTCCTTCCCAATTATGCCATTTAGAATGGCGCCGCTGCAGTTTGGGGTCGCGTCGTCCGCTATGAGGAATCCATCCGGCTGTCTACTTTTTTTCAGGAAAAATACGTCGCTAACTATGGAATCCAGCAGCCGACGCAGCAAAAATTGGTCCTCCATCGACATGTTCCCGGAGCAGACAATGGCAATTTCTCCCGACTGTAATGCTCCAATAATCTGCATGATTGCCATTTCCTGGCGCGCCGGAACACCATTTTGCATGATTTTTGTCAGCCGCTTCCTGTTGTCGAAATATTTGTGCTCATTTCGTGCGGAATCCGGCATCCACGCGCCATTCACGTGTTCATTTTCCCTGGGAATTATCCTGAAAATTTTATCCTCGCTGTGCAGAACATAGGTGTTGACGCCGCTGCTGCTTTCCGTCGAAATGCTCGGCGTGCTGATGAGATCCCATTCAGTCGGCTGAAAGACGCAGTCGGTGTTTATGAACGCTCCCGCTGGACAGAGATCGACGAGGTTTAGGGAATAATTATTGTCTATGGTCCTATTGGGATACACGTCAATTTCCTTGTATCCGGCCTCCGTGCGAATGAATCCGAGCGCCTCATCGCCGATGATGTCTCTGCAGAACCTAATGCATCGCTTGCAACCGATGCATTTCTGTGGATCGAATACAATGTTTTTTCCAAAAGTTTTGTAGGTGACATCCGGCAACTTCCCTCCGACGATCCTCGTAAACCCACGAAACTTTGCGCGCCTGGAAAATCTGTACAGGAAACATCGGCCGACTTTGTCGCATTTCGCGCAGTCCAACGGGTGCTGCGCCAGGCATAATTCAAACAATTCATCGCGCTTTGCGGCCGCTTCGCCGCATTCGGTGTCGATTTCCATGCGATCCTTTGCCGTGGCGGTGCAGGAGAACACAACGGTAAATGCATCCGTTGGATTTCTTCTCGCCCCCACAAGGCACATTCCGCAGTGTCCGCTCTCGGAGAGATATTTGTGGTAGCACGGCGCCGCGAAGAATATTCCATTGCGGTTGATGACATCGACAATTCTTTCCCCGTGGCGCGCCTCAACCTCTTTCCCGTTGAGAATAATGTGTACAATTTCACCGTCCATCGGATTTGGAGGTAGCCTATGGTGAGATTCATTTTTTACAAACACTTTGTGGCAATTTTAATGAATTGACAAATTCAGAAAGATCACCACAATATTCATTGGAATGAATGATCCATTAACACCCACTAATGACAATGCGCAGCCGCAGAATAGGGGAATAGGATATTCAGTAGCATTGTTTCTATTTCATCAAATAAAAGCGGTTTGTGGCGCAATTGGTTCTTTCTGCACGACTGTTGCATCTTTTTTCAAAAAGAAAGAAGCAATAATGGAGCGCACCGTAGTCAATGTCACGGAACAGAAAAACTTAGAACAAATTCTTATGGATCCGAAGCAAATTGATAGTGATCCAGAGAAAATTAAAGACACTATTGTCAGTCACATTGAATCAATAGACGGAGACACATATGCAGCCGCATCCAACGCGATGCTATCCTCTGAGGTGAACCCATCATTTTTGTCCGATGACGACAGGAAGATTACCTTCTCCTTTAGCAAAGGAAATTCTGATTTGGGGGTTCATTGTAAAAATGTGGAAAATTTGACGGTGGAAGATCTGGAAAAAAAAGGCGTTTTCGAGAAAAACGCTAAAGTGGATGTCATAGAAGATCTGCTAAAAGAGACGCAAATTGGCAAGGATTTTTTTCGAGCAAAGAGTGCAACGGTAAAAATTGGGAACACAACAATTGAATATGCCAATGATAATAAAAACCCAGAAGTCAAAGCAGAAACCACTGCAAAAATATGGCAAGCAATATTAGATTTTGCCGATGAAAAATGCTCCGATAAACTCGAGGCGGAAAGAAGGGAATTTATTCTGAACTGCATAAAATCCTTCTGCGTTTCCGCTGGACAGGGAGACACTTGGATTCCTCAGATAATAAACGCAATCCCGCCGCTTAACAAAAATGAAGGTACTTATGGCATTATAACTAACATAGCAGCTTATTCGAATAAAATTACAAGAAACATATCCATTGACGAAAATTGTTCAAAATGCTCCGT
>JAITRI010000073.1 GCA_031288455.1 Puniceicoccales bacterium | reverse complement strand
AATTCCTACGGCACCGCCACAACCGCCACCAAGAGAATATCAGCGGAAGGCTCCGTCACCGCCGCCATCTCTCGCTCAATCTCCAAATGCATCTGTGGTGCCGCCGCCGCCTCCTCCGCCACGGTCACCTGAGGTTAAATGATGCGAATGGAAGTGAAGCCGTTTTTGCTTCTGGCGCAAATGGGCCATCGGTTGCTTTGAGCGCAATTGGAGCGTGAAAATTGTCGAAAACATTTGCCGTTGAGTCGTCCGCGTTAGTTGCCGCTGCGCCGCTAACGCAAATTTGCTTCGGATTATTGCAACAAAGTGCTTGCAAATGGAAGAAGTATTGTTTTCAGCTGTTGAGCAGTAATGAACAGAAATGGCAGCAGAAGTCTTGGGATTTTCCCGCTTGTGATGATGAATTTTGTTGCCATCGCGAACGTTAGAACATTGCCGTCAATTGCGCCCTACGGACTATCGATGCTATTTTTTTATTTCGTTGCGACGTTTTGTTTTTTGATACCGACGGCGCTTGTGTCCGCTGAATTGGCATCCGGATTTCCTGGAGATGGTGGCATATACCACTGGGTTTCCAGGGCCATGGGAAAAAAGATGGGATTTTTTGCCGTGTGGCTGCAGAATGCCAACAATTTCATATGTTTCCCGATGTCGCTGTCGTTCGTTGCCAGCACGCTGGCCTATGGAATATCTTCGCAGCTGGTGGACAATAAGGCATTTACCATTGCCGTGATTCTCGCCGTTGTGTGGGGTGGAACACTGCTCACGCTGAACGGTGCCAAGTTGACCGGTACCATGAGTGTAATTGGCGGCTTCATCGGGACACTTCTGCCGGTTTTTATAATGGTGGCGATCGGTATATTTTGGTTATTTTCCGGCAGGCCATCCAGCATTGAATTTTCCATGGCTGCGCTAGTTCCTGACCTATCCAGTCCCGGGAGCATATCCCTATTCACTGGAGTTTTATTGGGATTTGCTGGGCTGGAAATGTCAGCCAATCACGTTTTGGACGTCGATAATCCCAGGGAAAAATATCCGCGGGCAATATTCATATCCGCGGCGATGATTTTGGCGGTTTCCGTATTAGGATCATTGGCAATAGCGATCGTGGTGCCATCCGGCGAAATTGCCATGAACACTGGCGCAATGCAGGCAATGGCGAGATTCTTTTCGGAGGTCGACCTCCGGTGGATGATGCCGCTGATATCATTCGCCATGGTGATCGGATCCATCACCTGGTTCTGCGTGTGGGTTTCTGGACCGCCGAGAGCGCTGCACGTGACGGCGTGCAACGGAGATCTCCCCAAATGGTTTTGCGCGCTGAATCGCCACGGCATGCCGGTCAACATAATGATCGCACAGGCGGCGATCGCATCTGTCCTGTCCATCCTATTCATATTTGCCGAGTCCATAAACGCCGCATTTTGGATGCTAACGGTCGCAACGGCACAGTTTCTGCTGCTGATGTATATGCTGATGTTTCTGTCGGCGATTGTGCTGAAGTTTAAGTGTGCCGACGTTGCGCGCCCATACGAAGTGCCGCTTAAAAAATTTGGCATGTGCACTGTCGCCGGCGTTGGATTTGTCATATGCGCGCTGTTTTACGCCATAGGATTTTTTCCGCCGGATGACATTTGCATCGAAAGAAAATCTACATATTTCTTGACTATCGCCGCAATAAACGTAATCATTGGGCTGTTGCCAGTTTTCTTGGCATGTAGGCGCAATGGATATGTACGCAGCTAGAAGGAGGTTCGTTCGTGGATGATATTCCCCCAATCGAAAGGGTGGTGGTTCCACGGGATCAGGACGTGGATGATGCTCCCATCATCACGCTGAAAGAAAAATGGGGTGAATTTTGTTCAAGGTCGATTAGTCCCGTTGATGTGAGACCGCTCATGGGAGGTTCCACCGTGCTGTGCGGATCGATTGTGCATCTCGCCAACAGGGTCCTGATGGAAGCGCCACCGGTATGCGCCATCGCCGATGAAATAAGCGTAAGCACAGACGCTGCGTGGACCGGGTTTCTTCAGTCCATGCTGAGCATGCGTAACACAATGCTTTCGACAGTCGGGGATATGATGCGCACTCTCCTCTCCGCATATGGGGAAGTCGCGCGCAACCTGAGCGGCAGATAATGGCACGCCATTCCACGGTTTGCATTCGGGAATGCATAGTTTTTCGCCTACTCGGCTTTCGCAAATTTAGAAAAGAAAGGTGGAAGCCAGCGTGTGCGCTGTGACTTTCCACTGCGACGCTTGCATCGTGTAACTAAAAACACTGGCGCCGCGGACTTCATTCTAAAAATACGGCGCCGGGCACTTTTTGTTTAAATTTCCACTGCGACGTTTTGGTTATGCCTCCGGCGGGCAGGGGCATAGCCCCTGCACCCGCCGCATCCGCGGAGCGGATGCGGACCGCTTCGCGCGTGGAATCCTGTGCCATTCCGCGCTCCGTCGCGCCTGCACTCCACCTTCACCCCCTCCTCGCCTTCGGCGAGGAGGGGGTGAGAGGGAAATCACGGGAACTGCGCACATCTTTCGTCAATGCGGACGATCAAAAATAATTGTCACAGCTGCTGTCATAGTCCCAGTGCGTTCGC
>JAITRI010000064.1 GCA_031288455.1 Puniceicoccales bacterium | reverse complement strand
CGCGAACTTATGCGCACCAGCCGCAGCATTATACTCTCTCACTGCTTTCTTCGTGCATCTCGATCTCATTGCTGTTGTGCCAGTCTGCCACGCGCATCATTAATCTGTTAGCGGAGTCTTAAACTTATATTCTTCCGGTTTTTTTGGTTCGAGCATCTCGTTCACCTCGCGCGGATTCATATGCATATTGGTTGCGCGCTCCGAAAGCTCCATACGCATATTGGCTGCGCGATTAGAAAACTCTTTCCGTTGACCTGCGTCAATTCTTTTATTGTTCGCCGCCTCATAAAGCGCATTTGCCGCAGCCAGATGCATAGCACATGCACGCCGTAGAAGAGAGCTATTTCCGTCAATTTTCACTACTATAAAAAGCGCATCTGCAGCAGCCATGTGCATATTAGATGCACGGTTGTAAAGTTCTGGCAGTTGCTCTGCGCCAATTCCTGTAGTGTTCGCCGCGCTAAGAAACTCACCTGCCGCAGCACTATACTCTTTCGCTGCTTCTTCGAACATTCCGGCCTGCGTGTATGCGATTGCCTTACTGTGAAACTCATCTGCTGCATCAGTATGCGCCTTAACCTCCGCTTGGATTTTCCCTAATGTTCTAAGATCTACATGCGTATTCCCAATGAGATTAAAAAGATGATTTCCCACCGCATTGTCCTTAAATCCAGGCGAATCATTAGCCCCGATTTCGATTGATTTCCCGTCAGTAGTTTTTAACAAACTTGAGGCATTTGGTTCCACTACATTACCGCCAATACTGATATTCATAATTTACTCCCATTTCACGAATTTATTTCCCCACATGCCACGCAGACACACGGTTGTAACATGATATGGACAGCTGGCTACTTTGTGTCAAGTGTTTTTAAAAATCCGTGCCGCGTGATGGGCGAATGCGCCACGCGGAAATCATGCGCGCGGTCCAATTTGGAATCCCAGCTCCCGTGCGCTTTCGTTCTGTGGATTTATGGTGGACGAAGCTCGCTTTACGTCTCCGCATCGTGGAAAAACTGAGAACGCTGTGGCATTGCATCAATTTTTCGAATTGCAGCGCACGCTCCTGGAAAAGGCCGCCGCCGCGGGCGGCGAAAAATTTCTTTCTTTTTTTTGGAATGCGGGTAGAATCGCAGAACATGGGTGGAATCATAGGAGCTCAGCTGGAAACGTTTGCCCTGGGCGGAAGCGGAGAGATTTATGCCGCCAAGGGAGCGTTCGAGGGGCAGAGCGTAGACTGGTTCCCGAAGTCAAAGTCGATGCTGGAGGCGGCCTATGAAATGGACGATTGTCCAACGGAGGCTCGCATCAATCGCGATAAATTGGTGAAGCGCGACATAAAGGACAAGAAGAAGGCAGCCGCAAAGCAGAGGATTCTGACATCTTTCGTGAACAAATTGGATAGAAATCGCGGAGGAGATCGCTATTCAGAGTACGAGCGCAAACTGATGCGCCTGAAGCAGCAGGTCATGCTGCAGAATCAAAATTCCGGACGCGGAGGGAGTTCTTCCAAAGCGCTCACCTATGACGGTGAAAATTTAGCGGATCGAATACTGCGCGACATTCCGCTTGATTTCGACGAGGTGACTGAGCAGGACAACGCACTCGAATATTTGCAGGAAGCGGAAGATTTTGAGGCCGATTCAAACAAGGAGGAGATCGCACAGTGCAAAAAGATGCTGGCGCGGTTGGAGGGAAGGCACGATGCAAAATCGCAGGAGCGAATCTCCGAACTCATGGCAAAAATACGCGATTTGGAAGAGCAAATTTACTTCTCATCTTCATTTAAGCAGGCCCTCTCAAGCGCACAGAAAAAATTGAGAGATGTGCACGAAAAGGAGATCGAGGACGGATACAACATAATTCCAAAGGTGGTCGATCTCATGAAAAATCCGCTGAAAATAGGAGGGAAACAGCTGACAGCGGTCGATTTGGCGGCCATCTACAGGGATAAAATTTTGTGCTGTTCCAATTTTCTCGAGGCATTCGCCGCACTCGTTTCCATATGCATGTCCGGTGGGCACAGCGGACCCATTGAAAATGATTAGCCGATGTTCAGCAAATGATTTCCAGAGGCGCGCGACAGTAAGTGGACAAGAAGAAATCACAGTCGAAGGAAAAGGCGGAGGAGCCCGTAAACGTCAAGGATTTCAACAGGACCGTCAACATGCTACTGGAATTGTTGGGGAGAGACATGGAATCGTCAAATCCATCGCGGGAAAAGGACCTCCTCGTGGCAATACGCGATGCACTATTCAGAGTGGAAGTCGCCGGACAGCTATTCGACTACGCAAAGGCATTCCGCGAATTGCTTGTGAAACATTTCCAGGGCGTTGCGACTGTGGAATTCAACAGAGAGCGACACATTGCATTGGCGAAAATAATGGCAAAATTGTCCGTTCAGGCGCCGTCCGGGAAATCGCAAATCAGAGACTTTTTTAAGGAATTTGGTGTCGATCCAGAAAACATTCAGATGATGATATTTGCCATAACTCAATTTATGGAGATTGTCAGGAAACTCCCCATGAAGTTTTTCACCGACATCGACAACAGATTTCAGGCCATAACGACCATGCAGCACGAATTGGACGAATTGATTGTTTTGGAGGAGGCGCAGGAGGAAGAAGCTGTGGAGTAGAACTATGCAACCAAAAGAAGTGATAAAGGAATTTGGCAGTACGATCGGGTTCAACAGCCTTGAGATCAACGAAAATGGCGTTGTGCACCTCTTCATACACAAAGTTGGAAATCTGTTCATCGATGAAAAATATCGCGATGAGTCCGGGAATTATGTCTTCATCTACCTGCTGCGCACCTACGAACATCCCGATGGTGACACGTACAGGCGAGCGTTGGAATTATGCGATTACCAGTCAAATGAGGAATTTTTGGTAAACCCTGTTCTGCACAAGGATCAGGCGCTCGGATTTGCCATAAAACACAGCATCGATAATTTCGATTTGAATGTTTTTAGAAAAATCATAGAAAAATTAAAGGGGCTTCAGGACAGGTTGGGCGGAGAAGTCTCCACATAGGTTATAAATGGATTCAAAGGACGAAAAGAAACCTCCCGCGCAGAGCAACGAGAAGTATGCCATGGACTACGGCATCGTTGACATATCGAAATTGTCGACCAATGCCAAGCGGATGAGTCTGCCGAACACAGTCTCCGTCGATCCATGCGAAGGAAAAATAGAGGAAAAATTAAAAAAAGTCCTCGAATTTAAGACGCTGAACAAGTCGATGATTCAGCTGCTGCGCCCGGCAGTTACCGATAGAAGCATCCTGACTCCGCAAAAATTTCGCCTGAAAATACAGCAGGTGTGCAATATTTTTTCGGACACGATCACCAAAGAGGGCGACGATTTTCCGGACAGAGAACTTTTTGAAGACATCATAGAACTATTAAAAAATGAGGAGGATAAATGTGAATTGCTCGACCAATACAGACACATGTTGCTCATGGGATAATTTTACGCTTCGAAATGTATTGATTTTCTCCGCCGATGCATTAACCTTCGTGCTCTGAGTCCTGTGGATAAAAGCCAGAGAGAGTTTCTATTGATACTGTCATATTTGTACATTCGCTATGGGAAGTATGACGAAGCGCTTCTTTTGCACCGCGGGCTGCATGAATTTTTCCAGAATGATTCGGAAATTTTGATCGGCCTCAGCGCCTCCCTATACTTTACCAGTCGGCCGCTGGAAGCGATTCAACACCTGGAAAAATTGGATGGCGTTGAAATGAGCGGGCAGATGGAAAAATTATTTTTTCTTCTGAGGAGTCATGTGACCTGGAGCGTCGGCAGGGATAGTGATGCGCGCAGTGATCTGATACGCTACTTGGGGTTGGAGGAGAAGGAAATTCGCGCGCATGAGGCGAGAGGGGGCAAAGAAGTGGAGGATTTCTTGGCGTGAGTGCGAAGGGTGGAGTGTTGAAATTGTCGAGGTTCAACGACATAATCTTGGCGTTTTTGGTGATGATGATCATTTCGCTGATGATCATTCCCATCCCGACACACGTTCTCGACGCGCTGCTTGGAGTAAATCTTACAATTTCTGTGCTGCTGCTGATGCTGTCGCTGTATATCTCGCGAACGCTGGAATTTTCAACATTTCCGAGCGTGTTACTTTTCACTACGCTATTCAGGTTGGCGCTTAACATTACCACAACGCGCCTAATTTTGATACATGCGGATGCCGGTAAAATCATACACACATTTGGAAATTTCGTGGTGGCCGGGAATTTCGTCGTTGGAGCCGTCATATTTCTGATACTTTTGATAGTGCAATTCGTTGTCATCACAAAGGGTGCCGAGCGTGTCGCGGAGGTTGCCGCCAGGTTTACGCTCGATGCCATGCCCGGTAAGCAGATGAGCATAGATGCCGATGTGCGCGCGGGCGCGATTGACAATGAAACGGCGAAGGTCAAGCGCGATGAATTGGGACGTGAAAATCAGCTCTATGGTGCATTGGACGGTGCCATGAAATTTGTGAAGGGAGATGCCATTGCCGGACTCATCATCACAGTGATAAACATTGTCGCCGGACTCATAATTGGAGTCATGCAGAAGGGGATGACCGCGGAAAAAGCGCTGAAGGTCTATGCGATTTTGACAATCGGAGACGGGTTAGTTTCGCAAATTCCGGCGCTATTGGTTGCGATGACAGCCGGTGTTATCGTAACGCGCGTATCTTCGGACGTGTCATCGGCGCTGGGACAGGACATAACAAAACAGATTTTTGCGCAGCCAAAGGCGATGTTAGTTGCCGGAGTAATGGTCATTCTAATGATGATTATTCCTGGGTTCCCGAAAATTCCATTCGTAATACTTGGCGTTGCGCTATTTTTTGGAGGGAGACGGTTGGCAAAGCCGACGCGAGCGACACCGTCGACGGTGTCGCGGAAAGGAGCTGGATTACCGTCCGATGCGACGCCGAAGGCGTCACAGGCAAAGCAGGATGATGGAGAGTTTTCGGTTACAGTCCCGCTGCTGCTGGACGTTGCCACCGTCATTGAACAATCCGTTGAGCCGGACCTATTGAATGATCAATTGATCCAGGTGCGACAGGCACTGTACTACGATCTCGGCGTGCCATTTCCAGGAATTCACCTGAGATTTAATGAAAACTTAAGCGATGGAATGTACCAAATTTTGCTCCAGGAAGTTCCCGTGTCGCAGGGGAAAATATTGGCCGGGCACGTCCTGGTGCGCGAGACAAAGGAAAGCCTCGGCATCCTGAACATACAGTTCAAGGAGGAAAAACCATTCCTTCCCAACATGCCGTCGCTGTGGGTGGAAAATTCACTCGTGCCGCAGCTGGAACGCGCGAACATACAGTACATGAAAACTCCGCAAATATTCACCTATCACCTGTCATTCATCCTTAAAAAATATGCTTCCGAATTTCTCGGGTTGCAGGAGACACGATTTCTTCTGGAAAATATGGAAAAATTATTCCCGGAACTGGTGCGAGAGGTGCAGCGCATTCTCCCGGTGCAGAAAATTTCAGAAGTGCTGCAGCGATTGGTGCAGGAGGAAATTTCCATAAGGAACTTGCGGCTCATCATGCAGTGTCTGATAGAGTGGGGACAGAAGGAAAAGGAACCGATTCTGCTGACGGACTACGTGCGCACGACACTGAAGCGCTACATCAGCTACAAATACTCCGGTGGTCAGAATATTCTCGCCGTTTACCTGCTCGACCCAACCGTTGAGGACGTCGTCAGAAAGGCGATTCGGCAGACATCGGCCGGAAGTTACCTGGCGCTAGACCCGGAAATGGCAAAGAAACTTGTGCACGCCATAAAGGAGGAAGTGGGCGATTTCGCCAATGAGACCAATAGACCAGTTCTGCTCACGTCAATGGACATTCGCCGCTACGTGCGGAAATTGATAGAATTGGAGCTCTATGAACTGCCGGTTTTGTCACACCAGGAGCTGACTGAGGAAATAACAATACAGCCGCTCGGCAGAATAGGCATGCCCCGATAACCGATGCGCTCGCCCATGGCAACCGCATCCATCGAATGACTTCAACGCGGAGCCGTTTCGTCTAAACTAAATTCTCTTTGCAACGCCTAATTTGCGCCTCCGGTTTGTTTATGCCCCCGGCGGGCAGGGGCACAGCCCCTGCACCCGCCGCATCCGCTTCGCGGATGCGGA
>JAITRI010000046.1 GCA_031288455.1 Puniceicoccales bacterium | reverse complement strand
GGTGATCCGAGAGTGATTTTAATACTGGGATTTTTTTTACAAATTCCACAAGCGGGGATTTGTTCGACTTGACACAAATGATATGGGATTGGCCGCCAAAATCAATGGTACAAGTGTGTATAGCTCCAATGTTTGCCCTTGATTCAGTAACTGCATCCTGAATGCTATTCCGTATGATATTGTTTTCCATATGCCCTCACATTTAAAATATTAGCGCATACATTCTATGCAATATTTGAAATGTTGCAATAAAATTCACACATAATCCAACGATTGAACCTTTTTGCGGTTGCTGCGCAAATGCGCGGATAGCCACAGCAGCAGCGCATCCACCGAATTGTTAGCCGTTAAGTTTTCACTTCCGTCCGCAAATGATGGCGCCATTGTGAAGAAATTTCACCGGTGGAGAAGTTCGGAGAGCGTGGGAAAATGTGCACAAGTCCAATCGGCGAAATTTCACCGGTGGTGCGTGGCGCATCAAATTGGATTAGCTGTCGTTAAGCAGAGTTCTGTAGTTGATGGTGTAGGTCACGCCCGATGAAATCGTCAGGTATATGGAGTAGAGGAATAGCACGAGTCCTCCGTAGTACATCCACGAGATGTAGTGCGGCTTGAGCCATCTTCCGAAATCGCGGGTAAGCGCAAACCACAGAATCATTATGCCAGTGGCGACGATCTGAATGACGGTTTTCACCTTTCCGGACATGCTGGCGGCGATGACGACATTTTTCGTGGCGGCAACGAGGCGCAGCGTAGTTACGAGGAACTCGCGCCCTATTACCAGCAGTATCAGGAACAGGGTCCACAGCGGCAAAATGCGCAGTGCCAGAAGTGTTACCATTACTCCAATCATGAATATTTTGTCCGTGAGGGCATCCATGAATGTCCCAAGCGTCGATATTATTTTATATTTTCTCGCCAAATATCCGTCTAGCCAATCGGTCACTCCGCAGAAGATGAACAGCACTATGCTTAGGCTGGCACTTCCTGGGAAGTTCACATAGAGCAGCAGCACTATCAAAAAAAGCATGGGAATTCTAGATAGTGTTACGCAATTTGCCAAATTCATCCCATTGCCCATGGAAACCCAAAAAAAGATTGTTGCAACTTAAAATCTTCACTTTTTTATGGGGCCAATGGGACGTGAAATCGCGTTCGTCGCAATGGCGGCCGGAATTGGGAAGAGATACGGCGGAAGAAAGCAGCTGCAAACGTTCGGCAGTGACAAATTTACGATCGCCGAATACAACGTGCAACACGCCATTGAGGCAGGGTTTGAAAAGTTTTATTTTGTCGTCGATGGCGGCATCGCGGAAATTTTCCACCGCAGGTTGAGCGATCTTCTTCCCTCCAACTGTTCCCTTGAGCTAATACACCAGCGGAGTGAGGAGCAGCTGACGAAATTTTATCGGCGGGAAAAGCCATGGGGGACCGCCCATGCGGTCATGTGCTGCGAAAATGCCATCGGCTGCAATTTCTGCACAACAAATGCCGATGATTTATACGGCCGTGACGCGATCTTCAAAATCGCGGAATTCCTGAGGTCGGCCGACGGCGGATCCAGCGTGTTCGCGAATGTTGCCTATGGACTATCGGAGACGCTGTCCAGCGGAGGAACCGTTTCCCGTGGCATAATTACAGCCGATGGAGGATTTTTAAAATCCATAGGAGAAACGCACGGAATCTGCAGCGGCAGCATCGGAAAAAACATTCCAGCGGACGCCATTGTTTCCATGAATCTGTGGGGCTTTACGCCTGAAGTCTTCGCCATGCTGCGCAGCTGCTGGAAAGATTTTCTAAAAAATGTTTCTGCTTTGGACGTTGACGAATTCGGATTGCCAAATTTTATTAATTCCGCCCTGAAAAATGGAAAATGCAGCGTGAGAATTTTAAACACTTCTTCCAAATGGGTCGGCGTCACACACAAATCCGACGATGGTGCGGTGGAAGACGCTCTCCGTTAGAAAATGGAAACCATTGAGACATCGGGCGTTGTGATCGGCGTCCAAAGCGCCACTGAAACTGGCAGTGTCGCCGCTCTCGACGTCTTTACCGTGGATTTCGGCATAATGAAATTCTTCAGCCGTCTGCGGTTTCCCATTGAACCGGCGTGCGTGTTCGAGGATGTGGCACTGTCTGGAACGAAAACCACTGCCACCGCCGGAAACTTCCATGGGGTGAAGTTTCTGTCGAAGAACCACGACCGCATGCTGCAAAATGGCAGCCTCAAGCAGGCGAAAATATTCGTCGACACCATGCGAAATATAGTATTCGACGGCGTTCCGCTGGAAGATCTGCTGGTAATAACAAAGCAGGCGATTAGGAATTTTGCGCTAAATTTCGACCCAAACGTCGTTTTGCTGAAGGGATTATACCTCATCTGCCGCGAGGAGGGATACGCCGTCGACATTGACTGGCTGCATTCTCTTCCCGAAAACGATAGGACATTGGCGAAGGAAGTGATTTCCTCCGAGCTGTCACACGGTGCACGCGCGGAGAATGACATATCCCAATTGGAGGCCCTGGTGAGTTCGCTGCGCCACTGGACATTGTCCGTCTGATGCATAGCATTGAAATTTTCTGTGGGCCGGCGATTGTTTGTTTCGCCGCAGTAAAATTCTATTCGGAAACGTTTTGCCGTAAAAAAATATTTATTTTATTGACTTTTTGTTTCAGCACTGTTACACGCGTGCGTTGTCTTTACAATTAATGCATAGAAATAATCCACTTGTTGTGCTGTCTGAGGATGACGTGAAGTTGGCGGAGATTTTGCGAAAGCAAATTGAGATGTCCGGCATGGACGTTCAGACGTTTCACGACGGATCACGCACTGTCAATTTCCTACAAAAAGAGGCGGCGAGTATCCTGTTGCTGGACATCAATTTGCCTGACATAGACGGATTTGATGTCATAAAGCAGCTGCAAAGTAGTCACATAGAGGTCCCTGTGATCTTTTTGACCGCTTTTTCCGACGAATACTATAAGATTAAAGGCTTTGATGCTGGCGCTGAGGATTTCATCACGAAGCCGTTCAGTTTCACGGAACTGATCGCGCGCATAAAGGTGGTATTGCGGCGAGCCTACGGTAGGAGTAAGGATAGCGTATCCGGCAATGTCACACTTTTCGACGATGATTTCGAGTTCTGCGGCGCCATAGTCAAGCCGTCGCTCATGCAGATAATCTTCAAAAATGGCAATTCTGTCACCATAGGGCGCAAGGAATTGGGCGTCCTGAAGCACTTTTCGTCCAACGAAAATACAATCCTAAGCAGACGCAATCTGATACACAACGTCTGGGGGAAATACGCCAACGTGAAGAGTCGTTCCCTCGACCAGTACATCGTAAAAGTCAGACAGCTGCTGAAGGATAACGGTGCGGATGCCGAATCTCTGCGAACTCTTCACGGAATAGGGTACATTTACACCACAAAACCGGGCATGCCGGACATGACGCGCCGCGAGTATGCCGATGCGTTCGACGTCATGCTGTGATTCAGCAGCGCCGGTCAACTTTTGTGCACGCCGTGTGAAGTCCCAGTTCGCGCGGGAGCGGCCCGCATCCGCAAAGCGGATGCGGTGGGTGCAGGGGCTATGCCCCTGACCGCCGGAGGCATAAACAAAACAGCTGCGCAATGGAAACGAAACGGCGCAGGGGGAATTTTAATAAAGCGGCACCGTGGGAAGTTCCGGTTCGCGCGTGAGCGGTCCGCA
>JAITRI010000035.1 GCA_031288455.1 Puniceicoccales bacterium | reverse complement strand
CCCCAAGCGGCGGGGCGGAGGGGGGGGGGGCGGGGGCTGGCCCCCGGCCCGCCGGAGGCGTAAAGAATAGCGAAATCGGCGCACGGTTTTAATCGCTTGCAATTTCCCGATGCCTAAATTTTCTAGCGCCAGTGGCAGAACTCGATGGACAGTCAGTGACAATAGGCGGCGTACTCGATAGGATAATTTTCCGCAACGATGCAACATTCTACAGCATCGTTGAGGTCAAGACCGGCAGTGGGAATGACACAGTTACCGCCTGTGGAGTTTTCCCGGGAGTGCAGTGCGGCGAAACGCTGACCATGACTGGAAATTGGGTAACTCACGAAAAGCACGGCAAACAGCTCAATGTCGAAAGTTTCAAGGCGGAGTTGCCATCGGACGTGAAGGGCATTCGCCGCTACCTCGGCAGTGGACTCATCGAAGGCATCGGGAAGATTTACGCAAAGAAAATCGTGGACTATTTCGGCGCGGAAACGTTCAAAATCCTATCGACGGAATCGGCGCGACTGATGGAAATCGAAGGCATCGGAGAATTTCGCGCGTCGAAAATAAAGGAGGCGTGGGATTCGCAGTTCGCCATACGGGACATAATGATATTTCTCCAAACCTATGGTGTGACAACGGCGCTGTGCATGAAGCTATATGAAAAATATGGACATGGAACGCGTGCGATTTTGGAGACCAATCCGTACCGCGTCGCACAGGAGGTGCACGGCGTAGGATTTAAAACCGCCGACAGAATCGCGAAAAACATAGGGCTTCCGACTACGCACACATCGCGCATCGACGCCGGAATTATGCACATTCTGTCGCTATGCGAAGACGATGGGAACACCTGCATCCCGCGGCAGCGGCTGCTGAAATCCGCACAGATTTTGTTAGAATTGTCCCCAGATAGAATAAATGAACGCGTCGAAAATTTGATCGCCTTCGGCCGCTTGTGCGTGATTGCGGATGATATCATCCAGAGGATGACCGTGCGAAAAATGGAGGAGACCATAGAAAAGTGTCTCAAGGGGATCCTGTTGGATAAGCGGTCCACGCTGCCGGATATTTGGACGGAAAGGGCGATCGAATGGTCGCAGCAGCACGAATGCCTGTCGTTTTCCGCGGAACAGATTTCCGCCATAGAAATAGCGCTTACCAATAAAATTTCCATACTCTCCGGCGGGCCTGGCACCGGCAAAACCACGATCCTGCGCGCCATTGTTGCCATCCTCGCGGCAAAAAAAGCGAAGGTGGTGCTGTGTGCCCCAACTGGGCGTGCCGCTCAGAAAATATCAGAAACCACCGGGTATTCGGCGCAGACAATACATCGGCTGCTGCAGTACAAACCCAGCGAAAACGTATTCATGCACAACGAGGGAACTCCACTGAGTGTCGATTTTGTGGTGGTGGATGAGGTCAGCATGGTGGACACATTCCTGGCGTCATCGCTGCTGAAAGCAATTCCAACGACGGCACACGTTCTATTGGTGGGGGACAGCGACCAACTGCCGTCCGTTGGACCTGGGAATGTGCTCGGCGACATGATAAAATCCGGGAAATTCCACGTCACACGCCTCAATAGAATATTTCGCCAGGAAGCCTGCAGTGAAATCGTATCCGTCGCACACGCCATAATGAATTCCGGCAACAATTGTCCCACATCGGTGCGCTCACTGGATGCGATTGATCCGGCGCGGGATTTTCATTTCATCGAAGCGGAAACGCCGGAGGATTGCCTGGAGAAGATAGCGGAGCTGTGCAAAAAATATCTTCCGGTGTGGTACAATGTGGATCCCATTGAAGACGTGCAAGTTCTGGTGCCAGTGCACAGGGGAACGGTCGGAACGGAGAATTTGAACGCCACGCTGCAGAATGTATTCGTCGAAATGGAACGCGGTGCCACGTGGACACAGTTGAGAATTGGAGACAAGGTGATTCAGACGAGAAATAATTACGACAAAAACATTTTCAACGGTGATCTCGGCCGCGTACTTTTTTTGGATGGAGATGGGCACAGCGCAGCGGTGAAGTTCAACGGTGAAGTGGTCTCGCTGGACAGGAAAAATCTATCGGATGTCGCGTTGGCGTATGCCATCAGCATACACAAATCGCAGGGCAGCGAATTTCCCATAGTCATAGTCGCACTTTTGCGCCAGCATTACATAATGCTGCAGCGCAATCTCATATACACCGCCATCACGCGCGGCAGGAATAAAGTGTTCATCGTTGGCGACCCGGTGGCCTATGCCTCCGCCATACAAAACAAGGAGAGGGCGGCGAGACTCACCGGACTATATTTGGAAAAAGACTGAAAAATGTTCCATTTTTTCTTGTTTTTCCAAATATTTTCCCTAGACAGGGTTCTCGTATGTCTGGAAATGTTACATTGGAAAAAATTCGCCACTCGGCGGCGCACGCATTGGCGGAGGCGGTGATGCGCCTATTCCCGGCGGCTAAATTGGACATTGGGCCAGCGACGCAGAATGGATTCTACTACGACTTCGACCTGGATCACAAATTTTCGCAGGAGGATCTGCGGAAAATAGAGGATGAAATGCGAAAAATTATCGCGGCGGACGAGACATTTGTTCGCACCATTGTTTCGCGCGAAGAGGCGATGCAGCTGATGGAATCGATGGCACAGCCATACAAACTGGAAAGGTTGGCCGACATCCCAAGTGGAGAAGAGATCTCGCTCTACGCAAACGGGGAATTCATTGATCTTTGCCGCGGACCACACGTGAATTCCACCGGAGAAATTGCGGCCGTGAAACTGCTCGGCATCGCCGGAGCATATTACCGCGGCGATGAAAAAAATAAGCAGCTGCAGAGAATTTATGGGACAGCATTTGCGTCGCAGAGGGATCTGGATTCCCATCTGGAAATGTTGGAGGAGGCAAAGAAGCGCGATCACAGGCATCTGGGGAAAGAAATGAAGCTGTTTGCCATAGACGACGCCGTTGGGCAGGGCATGATACTGTGGTTGCCGCGCGGGGCGACAATCAGGAGAGAGCTGCAGGATTTTATACTGGAGGAATTGGAAAAGCAGGGCTATCAGCAGGTGTTTACGCCACACATTGCGAAGGTCGGACTTTTCAAAACGTCTGGACATTTTCCCTACTACAGGGAGTCGCAATTCCCACCAATTCCCGACAGGTTGACGCTAGAGCGCAGCACAAAAGCGGGAAAATCGTGCGGAGAAATGTTCGAATCCATCGAAAACGGCGACGGTGATGGATTTCTGCTGAAGCCGATGAATTGCCCGGCACACGTGATGATATACATGTCCGAGCCGCGCTCCTACAGGGATCTGCCGTTCAAAATTGCCGAATTCGGTACCGTTTACCGATGGGAACAATCGGGTGAGTTGAGCGGCATGACGCGCGTCAGAAGCTTTACGCAGGACGATGCTCACATTTTCTGCACTCCGGAGCAGTTGCGCGGCGAAATCAATGGATGCCTCCAGCTGGTGCGCATTGTTTTCCGCACGCTTGGGATGAATAAATTCCGCGTGCGCATAGGCCTGCGGGACAAGGACTCATCGAAGTACATAGGCGGCGATGAAAACTGGGCAGCAGCGGAGAATGTTCTGCGCGCCGCCGCCGGCGAACTTGGTGTGCCGTTTGAGGAAAACATAGGGGAAGCGGCGTTCTATGGTCCAAAGATTGACTTCGTCGTGGAGGACGTGCTCGGCCGCGAATGGCAATTGGGGACTGTGCAGGTGGACTACAATCTGCCGGAGCGATTCAACGTGTCATACATCGGTGGCGACAACAGCGAACATCGCCCGGTGATGATCCACAGAGCTCCGTTTGGGTCGCTGGAACGGTTCGTTGGGCTCCTCATAGAGCACTTCGGAGGAGATTTCCCCACATGGCTTTCCCCTGAGCAGGTGCGCATAATCCCGCTGAGTGATGGGCTGTTGGAATATGCAACCGATGTGCAAAATACGCTGAAAAAGAACGGCATAAGGACGTTTTTGGATGCCCACTCGGACAAATTGCCGGCAAAGGTTCGCCGCGCCGAGCTGGAGAAGGTGCCGCACATGTTCATAATTGGGGCGAAGGAGGCGGAAGCGGGAATGGTCTCCGTGCGCTCGCGCATAGACGGTGATTTCGCCGGTCTCAAATCACTGCAACAGGCGGTGGAGTATTTGAAGACCGCCATCGCCGAGAAAAAAATGCCGCAGCGCGAACAGATGGCCCCATAGAAAAGATAAAAAAGCACTGCCATCGCAAATAAAAAAGCGTGGCCGAACGCCGCAGAGGCATGCGAGACTTCGGAAAATGCATGCCAAATACGCTGCGCCGAGGAAATGGAATCGGAATCCATTGGCCGCGGAAGACGACATAAAGATGCCGCGTCTGTCTGTTACTGGCAATCGCCAAAGTATGCTAAACATTTCCGCGGAGCTGTGCCGCTCCAAAAATACTGAAATCTTCCAAATTGCATCCGTGCGACAGGGAGTACTCGGAGAGTATCGTTGACAATGGGCGGAAATTGTGCACACTGGATGCCATGGAAATAAGCCAGCACAATCCCGAGGTTAAAAATCGGTCAAATGACAAGAAGGTGACGAATAAAAATACACAGCTCCAGAAGCAATCGGACGTTTCTTCTGTTGAAAGTGAGTACATAAATGCTGCGGCTTCGAACATTAGAGGCTCTCCTTTGGACAGCAAAGCTGTGATTGTGCTAGATGGAAATACTGTGAAGTATGGAAATGAAAAAATTACCATGAGCTGGCTGCAGAGAAAACTCGCTTTTTTGCTAAAATTTTCGAAACTGCCGATAATTGGCTCCATTTTCCGTAAATTTGCAGAAAACAATAGGCAACTTGCACTGAAAATTGCCAATAGCCTTGGCAAAGAAATACGCTCCGCCGAAAATCCCAGTGAAAATTCTTTACAGAATGGTGATGATGCGAGAAGAAAATTAGCACACATGCACCAATTATGCGGATGGGCATTTCTGATTGCGGGAGATAAACAAGAAGCCATAAAACACTTTTCCAGTGCGCAACTCGCGTACGATGCAATGGACGAATTGCCCGGCGAGCTCAAAATGACAGCGAAAGAATGTGAAAATG
>JAITRI010000005.1 GCA_031288455.1 Puniceicoccales bacterium | reverse complement strand
TTTTGAATCAGCCAGTTTTTTGAGAAAGTCAGCAACCTGGGCATCGGATATTTTGTGTGTTGCCACCCCGATTATGAGTTTGCTGCTGCGAGAAATTTCCAGCGTTTTTAGCTTGATCCCGTTCATTGAGAGGAATATCAACGCACACATCATGGCACATCGTTTGTTGCCGTCCAAGAATGGGTGATTCATGGCAATTCCCGTGAGCAAAGTAGCAGCCAACTCAAAAATATCGGCATTGGAGTCGTAATATGTCAAATTTTTCGGCCGTTGGAGTGCGGAAATTAACAGCGCTTCATCCCGTACCCCAAACGCTCCTCCGCTGTTTTCTACGACGTGGTGATGCACAGCAACGGCATCGTCGTATTCCAAATATTTTATTTTCCCCTGATCCACGCAAGTCCTAGTGGTGTACTCTCTCAGAGATTTGCCATCATCAGGAACCACTCCTCATTTTCCCTATATATTTTCTTGCAAAGTTCCAATACTTGCGATGTTTCCTCTGACATTTTAGAGAGTTCAATGCCATTAACCGATCGAATGATCTGCAGCTCCCTGCCTTCCTCCACCTGCAGATATTCTATGACCTTCTTCGGCAGACACACTCCCAGGGAGGATCCAATTCTTCTTACCTTAGTCTTCACAGTTGGTGTGAGTATTATAACATTTCCCAGCTGTCAATGCAATTGCAATCAGCAAACGATAAAAAATTTCCGAAAAATGGAAAATTTTACCAAAAGCGATGAGGGTGGGAAGCAGTCACAAAAATTGAAAAAAATAGATGGACAGCTGAGAAAACTGAGAAAATTTGAAAACGCGGCGGAAAATGAAAAACTCTGCTGTGTTTTCTGGATTTGCAATATGATTGGGTACGCTAGCATATTCGTTGAAATTCGGGAGAAACGTTAGAAGTCATCATGGTTACAGGGGAGAACCTGAAGCGCCAACCTCGCGGCAAACCTCCGCGCAAGTGGCAAAGTGGCAGCCAATTTTTCCACAAGTGGCAGCGCGTATGCCGCCATTTTAGCGGAATCCCGGGTGTTTTGCCACACTTGCCACTGATTTTCATATTTTACAGAATTTTCCATTGCTCTCTTGCAAACCTCCACATAGGAAAAATGTCGAAATTTCCACCGCACACATCCAAAGTGTGTTGGTGGATGTGTTGTTTTTTATCTCAAGAAGTAGCCCATGATTTCACGGTGTTTCATTTTCCAAAAAAGCCTTGCAATCCCTGCTAAATGCTGCTCTCATTGAACCATCGTGAAACATTCTGAAACAAACACAAAGAAGCCAAACCCCGACTCATAACCTGAAGGTCGTTGGTTCGAATCCAACCCCTGCACCCAAGCTCTGTACCGCTTAAATAAAGAGATTGCCTGTGATGCCCAAGGGAAAAATTTCGAAGATAATTGATTTCTTTGTCGCAGAAAAGTCGATGGAAAGTTCCACTGAATTTAACCCAATTGAAAATTTTTTGATTGATTAGCGGTGCATGTGAAAGAAAACCTGCTGGTTTTCTATGATTTTCGCTATTCCGCGCGCGAAGCGGTCCGCATCCGCTTCGCGGATGCGGTGGGCGCAGGGGGCTATGCCCCCGCCCGCCTGAAGCATTAGTAGCGCGTCGCAGCGGCGAGAATTTGAACGGAACGTCTCTGCGGAAGTTTGAACAAAATGGGCCCTTTGGAAGTGCATGTTCGCGGCCACGTTGGGAGTCGCATCTCAGGGGCACTTCTGAAGTTTCCGTTGCCGCACTTTTCTAAAGTAAAGTCAACGGCACCGGCGCGTACATCCCTTTTCCATAAATTCATTTGGCATGAGTGGGCCGACATGCGGCCGCTGGAGGCGCCACGGCGCAGCAATCGCGCGATGGCATCACCCTTTCTTTTTTGTTTTTGGCGAAGGTTTTGGTTTTGCTGTGCCGGGAGCAGTGCGCCGCTTGGGTGCCGCGCTCGCCCCACGTTCTTTCGCTGCTCCTTTTGCGGCGGATGATGTGTGCGCCGCGGACTTCCCCTTGGCGGCGTCCGGTGTTTTTTTGGAAGGACTTTTTTTCCGCTCCGCTGCCTTTGCCGTTGTTTTTCGACTGGGTTGCGTTTCGGCGACTGGCGAATTTGCGCGTTTTGCGCCGATGTCCACTGTTTCCGATGCGCTTTTGTTTTTCGGATTTTTACTAATTTCTGACATCAGATGGTTGAGCGTTTTGCTGCGCAGCGTGCGCCTGCGCAGTTCCATAACTTTGGAACTATCCCTCTTCAGTTCCCCTATGTATTTGTTCGCATCGGTCCGCTGCATGGAAATTTCCTGCCACATGATATTTTCGATCTCCTGCGTCGATATTTCTATTTTTTCGATCTTTGCAATTTCGTCCAGAATCACTCCGATTTTCACGTGCTGCTCGGCTATTGGCATAAGACCATCGAAAATTTGCTTGGGATGATTGCGCATTTCGCTGACACTGGCGCCACGGCTCATCCGATGACTGGCGAGATTATTCGTCAGTTTCGTTGCCTCCTCCAGCAGCAAACTTTCGGGAATTTTCACGTCGCACATGCTGCAGAGTTTTGATACAAATTCATCCAGTCGGCTCGATTGCGCGCGTTCTTTCTTTGTGGCTGCCAGAGAAGTGCGCATTTTTTCCCGCAGCTCAGCTTCCGATTTTACGGAGAATGCGCCCAGCATGTCGTCACTTAGCGTGGGGAGAATGCACTCGCGCACTTCGAAAATCTCCAGCTCGTAGTTGACGATTTTCCCGGCCAATTGTGCAACTGGGAAATTTTTATCAAATTTTTCCGAAACAACTTTCCTGTCGCCCGGTTTGGCACCAAGAATTCCGTCCACTATGGCGCGCACCTGATTGGAATTGTGGTCTCCCGCCTCCTCCCATGTGTTCGTCTGTGTGCCGTAGATCGCCGGAATTGTGCCGCCATCGGCGACACTGCTGCCATCTGCGAATTTTCCACTGTAGTTTAGCTTAACAAAATCTCCCATTTCCGCAGCACGGTCCACCGTGGAATATCTGGCGTATTGCTTCAGGAATCGGCGCACTTCATCGTCAATGTCGCGCTCGCTGATGCTGTCATCGATTTGCGTCACGGGAATGTTCAGGTAGTCGGGAAGCGTAAATTTCGGAATGACATCCAGCGATAGCGTGCAAACGTTAGCGTCGCTGTCGCGTCCATGTTCGACATTGATGACGCTGGCATATGCAAAGTTGGACTGCTTCGAGTGAAATGCTTCGATTGTTTTGTTTGCGATGGATGCCTCCAGCTGCTTTTCTATGGCATCCGAAAATTTCATCAGCGCGATATTCTTTGGAACTTTTCCTCTTCTGAATCCGGGCACATTGGCCTCGGCGCAAAACTTCCCGATGATCGATTCTCTTTCGGCATCAACTTCCGCTGCCGTGAACGTGCACACAAAGTTCACGCGCGTATCGCCAACATTTACAATTTTCTCTTTCACAAACTTGGCTCCGTGTCACTTTTCATCCGCCTAGGAGTAAATAATGCGATACACCGGTCAATAATTTTTTAAAAAATCCACAAAAATCTTTTTGCGAATTTTTACACAAAGACAATAATATGCCGGTGGCATCGTGGCAAAAGTGCGCCCTGGAGCAGGTGAATTCCGACATTATCCGCTGCCTGCTGTCCGCGAAGATTACCGGAAATAAATTGGCGAAAGAACTGGCAATGTTGGACGCGGACGCGGCGAACGAACGCCTGCTGAAAACTTTGCGAAGTGGGCGCTGCTGCGGGAAAATTCGCGACGCCATTGGCATGGAAATTTTCAGAGGCGACGCCATTCCAAAGAATGAGAAGGCGATGAATTTTATCGGCGGAAGGTTCGCGGAACACAACCGCATCGCTCCCATTTCCTTCGAAAATAGTGAACTTCTGCTTGCCATTGCGGACCCATTTAATGTCAGGCTTATGGATGATCTTTCGGAGAGATTTCCATGCGGCGTGTCATTTCAATTGGCATCGTTCGGGCAGATCCGCCAATTTTGGGAAGCGCATGGCGATTGTGCGAGCGAAAAGAGTGCCGTTTCCAATGGCGGAGAATATTCGCCGTGCGGCGGTGCCGACGCTAGCGAAAGTCAACCGCTGGATAAATTTTTTGAAAATTTGCTGCGCGATGCGGTTAGGCAAAGGGCATCCGACATTCACCTGGAAAACTCGTCCGGTGGAATGCGCGTGCGCATAAGAGTTGATGGGAGATTGCGCACCACTAGTGTGATGGATAAAATTTCGGCGCAGGCGGCGATTGCGAAGATAAAAATTGACGCAAATGCAAGGATTGATGAGGTGCGTCTGCCGCAGGACAGGCGCGTGCGCATGAAAATTTTAAACAAAAACTATGATCTGCGCATTTCGATTTTGCCGACCATTCACGGCGAAAACGTCGCCATGCGCATTTTTGACCAGGCGGACAACGATTTCGATTTAAGTAGCATCGGCATGGCCGATGAACAGTTGCAGTTGCTGCTGCCGATGATCGACGCGCAAAATGGATTAATCCTGCTGTGCGGTCCGACCGGCTGCGGGAAAACCACAACGCTCTACACAATTCTCAAGAAAATTTCATCGCCGCGGAGAAAAGTCCTAACGATCGAGGATCCCATAGAATATCGCCTCGACGGAATAAATCAGGTGCCGGTGGACGACGCAATAGGCCTGTCATTCGCGTCCACATTGCGCTCTGTGCTGCGCCAGTCGCCAAATGTGATAATGGTCGGAGAAATAAGGGACAGCGAAACGGCGGAACTCGCCATACGGGCGGCGTTGACGGGACATCTCGTTTTCAGCACGGTGCACTGCGGGGACTCGACGGGTGCCATAACTCGCCTTGTGGATTTCGGCATTTCTGAACACCTGATAAAAAGCTGCTTGCGCGGTGCAATTTCACAAAAACTCGCCAGGCGGCCGTGCAAATCATGCGCCACTGTGCGCGAATTATCCGATTCGGAAAGGTCGATATTGCCCAAATGTTTCTCCGCCGTGCGGAAAGTCCCGCGCATACACGGCTGCGATGAATGTTGCCAAATGGGCTCCCGTGGCCGCATCCCCGCCTTTGATTTTCTAATAAACAAAAACTTTTGTTCCGCAGGAAAATTTTTTCGCGGACGCGAAATATTCGGTGATTTTATGCACGCGGAAACTTTTGCCGAAAGCGTGGCGCGGCTGCTGAAGGCCGGTGACATAATTTTCGAGGACGCGCGGCAGTTGCTGCTGTTTCGATGACTGGAAATGTTCGCGCATTTGCGCATTCAATCGGGTGATGTTTTTTAACAAAAATCTTGACCGTGGATGCAAATGTTCCAGATTGCTGGCCAATTGGCGAGCATAGTTTAGTGGTAAAACCTCTGCCTTCCAAGCAGGTGTCGTCGGTTCGATCCCGTCTGCTCGCACCAGTATTCGCTGAAGCGGTGAAAATTTCTCGTTGCGAAATCGTTTGTGGCGGGTAGTGTGCTCCGCCAGCATGGACGATGCACTGCTGATATTTTCCAGTACCGAAAAGGATTCCGACCTCAGGTATCTCGTCGGTGCGCATATTCCCGATGATATCGCCGTTGTTCTGCAGCGCGGGAAAACGACGGCGTTGGTCGGCGCATTGGAAATTAATCGCCTGAAAACTTCGTCGAAATTGAACGATTTCGTCAGCTTCGATGCCGTAAAACAGACGGTGGTGTCGAAAAATGCCGGCGATGCCGATGTTTTGATAGGATTTCTAAAAAAACTTGGCCTGAGAAAATTTTCCGTGAAGCGAAATTTTCCCGTTTATTACGCCGATGAATTGCGCAGTGCCGGATTTGCGCTATCGGTTGCAGATTTTTCCACTCTGCCGCAGCGTGCCGTGAAGTCCGCCGATGAGATCGCGGAAATAAGGCGTGCCGCTCGCATCGTGCAATGCGTATTTTCAGAGGTGAATGAAATTTTATCAGCTGCGCAGATCAATGGAAAGAGGCAGCTGGTTCTCGGCGGCGAAGCACTCACCTCCGAATCGCTGCGCGACAGGATGGAAAATTCATGCTACCGCATGGGCGCCATCGCCGAAAATACCATCGTTGCGTGCGGTATCGATGCCTGCGATCCGCATGCCATTGGACACGGCCCGCTCATGGCCAATGAATTCATAGTTGTGGATTTTTTCCCGCGCCTGCGTGAGTCCGGCTACTGCGCCGATGTTTCCAGGACGTTCATCAGAGGACGCCCGTCGGACGCGCAGCTGCAGCTGCACAGTGCCGTGGAGGAGGCGCATGACATGGCAATCGGCTGTGCCCGCGACGGCATCTGCGCCGGAGATATCACGGAGAAGGTGTTCGCCTATTTTGCTAGCAAAGGATATGAGTCCAGCAAAGTTTCGGACCCGCCGCGTGGGATGTTCCACGGGCTCGGGCACGGGTTCGGCCTCGACATTCATGAGCCGCCGCGCATTGGTGACTGTTCGGATATCTTGCGCACCGGGATGGTGACGACCATAGAGCCCGGGCTCTATTACCGCGAAATCGGAGGCGTGCGCATAGAGGATGACATTTTAATCGGTGACAAATCCTCGGAAGTTCTCACGCAGGTTCCACGGCGTTGGATAATCGATTGAATGGTAAAAAATGAGCGCTTTCCCATCCCATTGGCGGAGAAATTTCCACAGTGCACGGCAACTATTGTTTTTGGTTCTCGTGGCCATTGTCCAGTGCGCCGACGCCGTCGCTTCCACCGGAACAGTCACCGCTGCCATCGACGACATCATCGCGAAATCTGGATTGGACGTCAGGTCGACCGTTGCCATTTCGGTGGTGGATTTGGATTCGGGAGAAGTGGCATACCGCAGAAATGATGAAAAATTGATGCCGCCGGCGTCAATTTTGAAAGTTTTCTCCCTGGCGGCTGCCATCGACACGCTCGGAAGCGACTATGAATTTGAAACGAGCATTTTTGAGCACGGAAGAAATTTATACCTGAAGCTGGGAGCTGATCCGCTGCTGACGACGGCAGACCTGCGCATTCTGGTGAGGCAGCTGAAGAGGAATTGCGACACATCGAAGATTTGCGGAATGTTCATTGATGACGGCATTGCGGATAAAATTCCGTATCCGGCGGGGTGGGGGAGTGATGACCTGCTGCCGTCGCAGCCGATGATGAGCCCATACACCCTAAATGGCAACAGGGCCTCCGTCAAATTTTCACGGGCACAGAGCGGCACAATCGTCAACGTTGAGCAGCCGAATCCCTACAAACATTCGCTTGTGAATCGCGTGACTGCGGGCGATGAAAATTGGGTCGGCGTTTCAATGGAAAATGGTGAAACTGCCGCTGTTTTCACGCTGCACGGAGTAATTTCGGATGGGCTGACGCTGAATATTCCCGTGGCGAGCCCAATGCGCAATTTTACCAAAAACTTCGCCCGTGTGCTCGGAGAGGAAAATATTGATTGCGGCGGAATTTTTTCTCTGGCGCGCACTCCAAAGGGTGCTCGGAAAGTTGCCACCGTCTCCCACACGCTCAGGCAAACATTTGTGCCGCTGCTGCACGAAAGCAATAATTTTGTCGCCGAAACGATTTTCAAAGTTGCCGGGCTACGCTTCAGGGGCAAGAGCAGTGGCGGATCAACGAAGGACGGCGTCGCAATGTTTTATGATTTTTACTCAAAGCTTGGAGTCGACATTTCGCAGCTGCAACTCTCCGACGGTTCCGGAATGTCGATGTACAATCGTGTGCAGCCGAAATGGGAGACGTGTGCGCTGATGGCATTGGCGAAAAGAAGCGACATTTTGAAATTTCTCAGCAGGCCAGGCGATGGCGGGAAAATGGCCAATCGTCTCACGCAGTTCAGTGATCGTTTGCGCGCGAAGACTGGAATGTTGGCGGGAGTTGCGACAATGTGCGGGTGCATCACGTCCCGCACGGGAAAGCGATATGTTTTTTCAATAATGACTGCGAATGCCGACAGAAAACTCGCCCACGTTAGAGCTTTGATCGATGCCATCGTCGAAGAGATTGCGAACCTTTGATTCTTGGCATTCGGCGGCGTCATCCTAGAAATCGCATTGAATCCGAGGAGGTTACGCGTGGCCGCTCATGGACCAATTGCAACGGCAGATTGTGCCATACACACTGTGTAGCATTCCCGTTGCGTGACACATTGTCGCATGGAAAAACTTGACATGCGCAGTTGTCGCTCTAAAATGGCACACGATGTCTCTGAGTCAAATTACACAGAAAACTGGGGTGATCACTTCCCCAGATGTGATGAACCCTTCCGTCGGTGGTGCCACCGATAATGGAATGCATGGTGTGCATCGCATGTCAGTGGGCGTCAGCAATAGAGACAGTGGCGTGCATGGATATTTCCCTGATGTTTCTGTGGATTTAAAATCTAAGTTGCACAGGCGTAGATCGCTTGGGGAAAAGCAGGAAGGTACAATTTTTGCAAGAGGTGGAGGTGCTGGCGGAATAGAGCACCACGATTTGTATTTGCGAAAATTATCTTCCGGAAAATTATCTTCTGGCGAAATCCCCATGAAGATGCTTGCGTCGCAGGATTTCATCGTGCCGGCATTGGAGAAACATGGCAGTAGGCTGATAGAATATTTAAATTCGCTAAGCGGCAAAGAATTGATGGAATTTGCGAACAGGTACGATGGTATTCCGGATGTTATTCTCGGCGTGTTGTTTGCCAGGGGACTCGACAAAAATCTCATTGCGGATGAAGCAAAGCATTCTCCGCAATTTCTCAAAATGGCCATAGAATCAGCACCACAGGAAAGATTGTTTGGATTATTTAATGGAAAAGATCCACGGTGGCTTGAGGACGTCATAAAAGATCTCCCGGAGAATAGCGTCCGGACGCTTTTGACGCGCACGCTATCATACGAAGATGCCTCGGTCAAGCGCATCGTAGAAAATGCGGCTGAAAAATTCATAGGTGGCGCGGAAATTGTTAATTACACAGACTCTGATTTGGAATCGCGGACGACTCATGGCCCAACCGGTTACGGGAGTGGGAAAACTAGTGGCCTCGGCATGCCGGTGAGAGCGGTAGCGGGGAATGTTGAAATTCCGCAATCAAATCTGGAGACTTCTAATCTGGAATCGCGGACGATTCATGGCCCAACTGGTCACGGGAGTGGGAAAATTAATAGCCTCGGCATTCCGGTGAGAGCGGCAGTGGAAAATGCGAATGTTGAAAGCCCGCTGTCAAATCTGGGGGCTTCTAGTTTGGAATCGCGGACAATTCATGGCTCAACTGGTCACGGGAGTGGGAAAATTAGTAACCTCGGCATTCCGGGGAGAGCGGCAGTGGAAAATGCGAATGTTGAAATCCCACGGTCAAATCTGGGGACTTCTAATCTGGGATCGCGGACGATCGCACAGCGACCAGCGACCGGCGTCGCCCCAAAGACCACATGATTGCTGCCCACGCGGACTTTTTTCAAGGGGTGTATGTCCGTCCGGAATACTGCAGAGCTATTGACCGGAAAGGACGTATTTCCAGAGCGCACATAGCACATATGGATTTTTATCGCGCCTAAAGGCCTCGTCGATGAGCGCCGACATTTCTTTGGAGATGCGATCGACGTGCTCGGAGGCGATGATTTTGGCGAGATGTGCCACCATGTGATCTTTCACGCCATTGAATATGCTTTCCACTGCGGTGGTATCGCGCACCATCGCCGCGATCTCGGCATCGAACTGCCGCTGTATTTCAGCATTGGCGGAACAATTCAAATGCTTACGGACGCTGCTTCGCATCCTGGTAATTGTGTTCCCAAATTTTGCGAATAGCGAGAAAAGATCCATTCTATGCGTGCCACCGTCACGCACAATATCTTCATTTTTCGCCGACCTCAATCGCAGAGAATTGCGAAAAAATAGCGGAGATTGTGATTCAATGCGATCACCTGGCGTCTGAGGGAACGAGATGCTGATGCCCCTAAAACTGCTTTTCGCCGTAATCTTTTTGTTTGCAAATTGTTCACTCGCGCTCTCGACTTTTGTGGGTAGCACACAGCCGGCATTTGCCGCACTGGCTCCATCAGACTCTATTAAACACCCCATGTCCTATACTCATCATTATACAACAAAAACCTTGTCTTTTGCAAGAAAAATCTGCACACATTTTCGCATATTACACATAAACATCGCAGCATCCACATGCACAAGGCTCTCGGAGAGTTACATTACCCGTGGAATTTTTCAAGAAAAATTTCCAAAATTCTATAAAAAAATGAGATAAATGTTGAAAAACATCAGCGGAGGTTGATTCTGTGCGGTGGAGTATGAAAAATGACGTCACTTCTGGGGCGCACAAAGGCGGAATTGGAAAAATTGGGAATTAGACCGTCGAAGCGACTCGGCCAAAACTTCCTCGTGGATGGAAATTCCATCGGAAAATTGCTTTCTCTGGCGGATGTGCGCGCCGGCGACACCGTTGTTGAGATCGGGGCTGGCCTGGGAGCAATTTCGGAAAAAATTCTGGAGGCTGGAGCGTCGCTGTTTGCCGTAGAAATTGATGGGCGTCTCTGCGATTTTCTGTTGGAAAAATTCGCAGATCGTGAAAATTTTCATCTCAAGTGTGCCGATGCCGTCCATTGGCCAGTGGCCGGATTGTGGCCGGAAATATCAGATTTTAGTGTGGTTGCCAACGTGCCATATGCCATTTCGTCGCCGTGGGCGGATGCGATGCTTGCCGGTGAACATTTGCCGCGCACAGTGACTCTGGTGCTGCAGATGGACGTTGCCAGGAGATTTTTTGCGACGCATGAACCATCAGAAATTTGTCCGATTTCCATATTTTTGCAATCCGCCTACGACAAAATTTGCATGCACAGAATCCCGCGGACAGCGTTTTATCCGCCACCATCCGTGGCATCGGTGCTGCTGTCAATGGCGGTGAAGCCCATGAAATTTCTGTTCAAACGGCCAACAAAACTCGCCATAAGGAAAATTTTCACAAAGAGAAGAAAACAAATGGGCGGCATCGTGGCTGGAGAGTGTTTGGCGGTGCAGAAGTGGGCATCGGAGAATAACATCTCAAGCGTCGCCAGGCCAGAAGAAATTTCTATGGAACAGTGGCAGTTGCTGGATAAATTTTTCTGAAAATCTTTTGTGGGACCGTAGCGTGCATCGATTGTGTGAAATTTTCCCGTGGCTTGGCGATGAAAAAATCGAACGTCTGGTCGCCTATGCCGATCTGCTGAGAGAGTGGAACGCGAAAATCAATCTCATATCGCGGAGGGACACTGAAAATATTGCCATGCGCCACATTATTCCATGTCTGGCGATTGATGCCGTCGCTGGATTTTTGCCAGGAGATGACGTGTTGGACATCGGAACTGGCGGCGGACTGCCCGGAATTCCATTGGCCATCGCGCGCGAATCGACAAATTTTACGCTGCTCGATTCCATAGGTAAAAAAATTGTGGCGGTCAATGACATGGTCAGCAGATTGGGCATGAAAAATGCTAAAACAATAAATGGCCGCGCGGAAGAGGTTTGCGGAAAGTTTGACGCGGTCGTTGGCCGTGCGGTGACGAATTTCGCGTCTTTTCTCAAATATGCGCGGCGTCTTCTGGCGGATGGTGGAAAAATTTTATACCTGAAGGGCGGCGATTGCGCGGAAGATATTGCGACATTGGAAAAATACAGATTGCATAGTGTGGGGAAAATCATAGGCATCGATGCCTTGGCGGACAAGGTGATACTTGAAGTGCGAAAACTATGAAATGCCGTGAAATTTCATCCGACGGCGACGTTACTGTTCGCATCACCCAATGCGGACACATTGACACCAATGTCGGATTTATTGAAAATCGCGCACGGGGAGAGGCACTGCTGATAGATGCTCCGTTTGGAGCATTTGATGCCAGCGTGAGGATTTTATCGGCGGGAGTGAAACCGGTCGCTGTTTTGTTCACCCATTGCCACTGGGATCACATAGGCGACGCACACATTTTTAGAAAATTGGGCGCGAAGATGTACGCCCATAGGCTGGATAGGCCGTGGATCGAACATCCACAGATGATGGCACTTGTGTCCGGAATCGATGAGCAATTTGTCCCATGTGCGATCGACGTTGACGTGGATGACGGCGATGTTTTGGACATCAACGGATGGCTTAGGATTATGTGCCGCTGGTGCCCAGGGCATGCCGCCGGAGATCTGATTTTTCACATGGAAAATCTGCGCTGCGTGTTCACCGGCGATACGCTATTCCGCGGATGCATCGGCAGGACGGACTTGCCAGGAGGCGATGAAAAGCTGCTGATTTCCGGCATTCGCGATAAAATTTTCCGGCTTCCCGATGACACCATCGTGATCCCAGGGCACGGCGGCACGACCACCGTTTGCGGCGAGAAGATCGGCAACGAATCGCTCATGTAGCGCTGCTGCGCCGCATCCTGCGGATGCGGCTGGCGCATGGGCTTGTGGACACATGCACGCCGGCGGTGTAAATGGAACGGCGCCGGCGGGGATTTGACTTATAACCCAAACGGCAACGTTGGAAGCCCATGCTCGCAGGGCAAGTGGAATCGCAGTTCCGGTGTGCCTCCATTTTTCCCTAGATTTATGAGTCCTAAGCCTAGGATGCCGATCGCATGCTAAATTCTTCGACGTGTGATTTGCAGAATGCCGCCAGGGCGTCCATGGTTTCTCGATTTTGCGGAGAAAATAGTGAGTTCTCGCCGCTCAAATTTCCATTGATGGCGTGATCGGGGACGAATTCCTGTATGACAAATCGCTTTGCTCCCGACAGCTGCGATGCGATGGCTTCTATGTCATCCGCACGGTGGAAATGCGGAACCACGGTGGTGCGGAATTCGTAGTCCACGCCGCTGTTTTTTATCAGATCGATGGATGCCGCTATTGCGCTGATGTCAACTGCTACACCGCTGATGTCATCGTATTTGTCAAATCTGTGTTTGACGTCCATTGCGACATAATCCAGCAGATTTTTTTCGCACAAATTTTTGAGTACATCTGGCCGCGTGCCGTTTGTGTCGAGTTTAGTGAGAAATCCGAGATTTTTTATTTTTTCGAAAAATTCCACAATGTCCACGTGTAGAGTTGGCTCACCGCCTGACACCACGACCGCGTCAAGTTTGCCGCGTCTGCTCACAAGAAAATTGAAAAATTCCTCTTCGTCCATCGGGCTCTGGAATTTTTCCGGGATGACAAGAGACTCGTTGTGGCAGAACTGGCAGCGAAAGTTGCAGCCCTGTGTGAACGCAACGGCGGCGATTTTCCCTGGAAAATCTATGAGCGACACTCTCTGCAAACCACCTATTCTCATGGGAAAAGTACCATGCAAATGAATGTTTCGCCGATTGCAATGCCAAGTTTCCGATAATTTTTATGCGACGAAAAGCCATGTTCTGCTGCCATTGATTCCTCCACATCGCGCAGTGAAAGACCTCCATGCGCATCACCGAAATGTCCGCCGCGTGAACCCGTGCCGCGTGATGGGCGAATGCGCCACGCGGAAACCATGCGCGCGCTGTGCAGAATTTCACATTTCGCCTAGATGAACGCGCCACTGAAGCTTTTGATCTGCTCCGCGGAGTGGAATTACCGCTCCGATGAACGTGCCCGTTGGTGCCGGTATCATTTTTGTCTGCGCCAGTGTTGCAGAGCCATTTGTCCGCGTGTCGAATTTGCCATTGAAGCCGCCACTGGCGCTGGCGCCAGTGGCATATGTTTCTATTTTGCCACCGGAACCGTTGCCATCTCTTGTCGCCTAGGAGACGTTATTTTTTATAAATTTCTTCATCCCCTCCGCTTGTGCGCGCATATCTTGTGCCTGTTTTACCATCCCGGCGCGTGTGTATGCGTTTGCTGCGAGACTATGCGCATCAGCCGCAGCATTATACTCTCTCGCTGCTGCTTCGTGCCTTCCGGCGTGTGTGTCCATGTCTGCCGCGACCTCACTCGCAGCAGCTGCCGCATGATGCTCTTCCGCTGCTTCTTTGTGCATCTCGACGCGTGTGTATATGACTGCCGCTGACCGACGCACACCCGCTACTTTTTCGGGCTCAATGGCCATCTTGTATGCTAACGCCCAAGCCCTATGCACATCCGCTGCTTCTTTGTGCATCCCGATATTTGAGTACATGTCCACTATTAACTTATATTCACCCGCCGCATCCAGACGGATACGGGTTGCGATGTTAAAAAACCCTAGCCCTTGACCTGGGGCAATTCTTGTATTGATCGCCGCGCCATGAAGGATATCTGCCGCATCCATACGCATATCGGCTGCACGTTGTAAAAGCACTAGCCGTTGATTTACGTCAATTCCTCCAATGTTCGCCGCGCTAATAAGGGCATTTGCCGCAGCTATAAGCATATCGGCTGCACGTCGTAAAAGCCCTGGCAGTTGATTTGCGTCAATTCCTGCAATGTTCGCCGCCTCAAGAAGCTCATTTGCCGCAGCATTATACTCTCTCGCTGCTGCTTCG
>JAITRI010000079.1 GCA_031288455.1 Puniceicoccales bacterium | reverse complement strand
CCGCATCCGCACAGCGGATGCGGATCGCTTCGCGCGCGGGCTTCATTTCAAAGGCGCGGCGCCGAGGCGATTTTTATATTATAGGAAATAGGCTCTCTGTTTTTCGCTGATGCGGAGTCCGATTCTGTCCATGACCAGCAGCATATCTTCCCACACGATTCTCTTGGAAGCATTTGTGCCATTGCGCAGCAGGTAGGATGGGTGAAATGTCACCATTAGCGGAATATTATTGAAGGTTGACCACTTCCCGCGCACATCGCGCATGCGCCGCGATGGATCGTGCCCAAGAAGTCCACCGGCAGCCGTTGCACCGAGGGCGACGATTGTCTTTGGCTTTACAATTTCCAGCTGCGCCAATAGGTATGGCATGCAAAATTCCATTTCCTGCTGCGTGGGAGGCCGATTGCCCACAGCGGTTGGCATTTCCGGGCGCCAATTCATGATGTTAGCAATGTAGACGGAACTGCGCTCGAGGCCCATGGCGGCTATTATTTTCGTCAGCAGCTGCCCGGCACGGCCCACAAATGGCTCCCCCATTGTTTCTTCATCCGCCCCTGGCGCTTCTCCGCAGAAGAAAATATCGGCATCCACATTGCCGATGCCGAAAACAATTTTTTTCCCGGGGCGCACGTGTTTTCTACATTCTTCGCAGTTTAACACCACCTCCTTCAGCCACGCATACTGCTCGGCTTTCGTGCCCGCCGGCAACGTGATCCTCGCCAGCTTCTCCATCTGCGCGTGCGCACTTAAAACATTTGCCAATGGCACATTGCCATTCGCCTCAACGACGCCACTGGGATTTTTGCCACTAAACTGTGCCGCATTTTGGGGAAATTTCTCATTCCCAAGCGCGCACACACTGGCACTTGAAATCGGCAGCGCAGGAACTCCCTCTTCGCGCAACGCAAACAGTTCCATTTCCAGCAGTTCTAAAATTTTATCGGTGGAAAGCGACATATTTAAAGGGAAAGATTGCGCTGCATTGGAGAATGGGATCCCGATTGCTCGATTCCGACTTTTTGCCAGCCTCTGCTCGTGAGCACTCTCCCCTGCGCCGTCCTCTGGATGTATCCCTCCGTTATTAGATACGGCTCGTGCACCTCTTCGACGGTCTGCAGATCCTCTCCGACGGCGACCGCAACGGTGCCGAACCCAACGGGGCCTCCTCCGTAATTTTGCGCCATGCACAGCAGTATTTTTTTGTCCATTTCATCCAATCCATTGGCGTCGATTTCCAGCATCTCCAGGGCTGTCCTAGCGACATTTTTTGACACACGCGCGAGGCCCTTCTGCTGCACGAAGTCGCGGACGAATTTCAGCAGATTATTGGCAATGCGCGGCGTACCACGGGATCGGCTGGCTATTTCATGCGCCGAATCGATGTCGATGTCGAACGCCAGCAGCTTTGCGCTGCGCACTATGATCCTTGTCAGATCTTCGCCGGAGTAGTAGTCCAGACGCGTCTGCAGCGTAAATCTACTGCGCAGCGGCGCACTCAACAATCCGGTCCGCGTCGTCGCCCCAACCAGTGTGAATTTCGGCAGCGTCAAGCTGACGCTCCTGGCATTCGGCCCCTGTCCGATCATTATGTCGATGCGAAAATCTTCCATGGCGGAATACAAATATTCCTCGACCGTTTTCGGCACGCGGTGAATTTCATCGATGAACAGAATATCGTTCACCTCGAGACTCGTGAGCAGTCCCGCCAAATCTCCCGCTTTTTCTATGACTGGGCCCGAGGTTATGCGGACGCCGCTGCCCATTTCCTCGCCGAGTATCATCGCCAGCGTGGTTTTGCCAAGTCCAGGGGATCCACTCAGCAGAATATGGCTCAGCGACTCCCCGCGTTTTCTCGCGGCACCGGTCATGATTTTCAACCGCTCCACCGTCTTATTCTGCCCGACAAAATTCGCAAAGTCAGATGGCCGCAGCGACTGTTCCGCGGCATCATTTTTCGCATTGAGCATCTGTGGAATGCTCGGTTTTGGCTCCTGAATCATCGCCCTAAAATTCCAGATTACTTGCCATGGCAACTATTCAAATTCCAACGCTTTGCAAATCACAAATTTTCCGCCGTGGAAAATCGCGCTCATCTAAATGGAAAATGCATCGTCGTCGCAGCGTCGGAAAAATGTGGCCGCCGCATAGTCCCTCTAATGATAACCTTCGGCCCTTGGACATATTCCGAATTCCGCTGCCTATCGGTTATCAGTCCAAGTCTCCCGATGATTTCTCTCAGCCTGCCGGCGAGTTCGATTTTGGCGTCAATGGAAATGGGATAATCTCTCCAGTCGGGCTGCCTGGAATAGGTCGCTTTTCCGCTTGCTTCAACAATCACGCTTGGACCATTCACGCTGAGCGAATTAATCACAATGTCCAATTTTTTATCGCGCGAAATGCGCGCCTTTATGGTGTTGTATTTCACGCGCTCGGACTCCTCCAGCAGAGCCGCCATCGGTGAAAAATTTTCATCTCTGAATGCTGCGACGTTGCTGTTGGCAATCATTGTTTCCATGGCAATTTTCCACCTGTCATTCAGCAGATTTTTCAGCCGAAGAATTCCATCGACGCAGTCAATGCTAAGATTCCACTGGACGGATTCCGCGGCGCCGATCACGTCATCCCCTGCGGACGACAACTGCAGCGACATTCGCCCGGATCCCTCCACAATCGCATCGGTGGACGGGTCCAGTGCCGTGCAAATTTTCCCGATGTCGAGCATGTCAAACTTTCCGGAGGCGGAAAAGCTGTATGGATTTTTCTGTTTCCCGGTGGCATATTCCAGTTTCGCATTCAAGCTGAAGGGAGATCCTGCCACGTAAAAATCGATCGTTTTCAGATCGATTTTGTCCTCGCCTATGGAGCAGAGGCATTCGAAATTGTCTATTTCCAACGAGTCCGATGCAAAAATTTTCCCAATGCCGATGGCGACGTGCCCTCCGATGTCTGACCACCTCGCCACTTGTTTTTTACTGGCGCGATCCGCGTAGAAATATTCCTCGCTCTCTCCGCTCAGCATGAATTCTATGTGCGACAGCATCCTATTGCCATAGGTTCCAAGGAATCCCAGCAGCAATTTCTCAATTCTCATCAAATCCGGAATGGATATTGCATCTCCGCGCATGCTGAATTGCAGGTCGGTTTTCGACGGGTAATCTTTGTCCCCATCCAACGCATAGTGCACCGACGTTAGTTTTTCACCGCTCAGGTTGACGTCAACATCGGACGATATTTTTTCTGGGGAATTGTAAAATGACGCGACGCATTCCCCTTCCATCGGGATTTTACTGCCATTAATTTTCAATTCCTTGAATTTCACGTCGCAGTTGATTTCGGTTGTATCGGGCGTCCTTCCGTAGGAAATATTTCCGGAAAACACGCCGGAATTGACGGCAACATCGTGGGGGAAAAATGGCAGCTGGCACAGCTTGTCCATTTGCGTGACCGAGTAGCAATTGATGGAGTAGGCGGCATCGGCATTGGCATAGGCAATTCCAACTGTTCCGTCGAAAATCTCCTCGCCGCTGCGATTTTTTACGGAGACATTGTTGAAATCGATGCATATTTTATCGGATACGCTAAGATTTACGCCGCATGATATTTCCAAGCCGTCGAAGTACTTTTTTGACAACTTGCTAACGCTACAGTCGCGCAGCAGCATCGCAGTATCCTCATAGGATTTCACGAAAAATGCACCATTTTTTGCGAAAACATCAAATTGTCCGGTCGCCAGCGCCTCAAATTTCATCCGAGATTTGTCCCTGAAAAGAAACTTCACATTGAAGTCCTCGACCACTATTTTCATCAGGGACCTTCCGGCATTAAAAATATTTTTCTCGGCGAGATAGCCGGAAAATTTATCCCAGACTATGATCGGATCCACGGCGTAGAGCAAAATTTTCAGCGAGTCTTTGGAATCGTTGCAAATTGCCTCGAATGAATTTATGGAGAGGACTCCACTTTTCATCCGCAGAACAAAATCCGCCGTCATCGTCAGATTTGATTTCAGCGACGGCATGAAGTCATTCACCATTTCATGGGGAAATGTGGTCTCCGATGAACATTTTAGCATGCCATTCCACGACTCAAATTCAAATTCGCCGCTCAACCTCGACGCAATTGACACATTCGGCAGCGTACTTTTCCACGAAAATTCCTCCAGAAGTGAAGCCTCCAGCTTTTGGTCACTCTCGACGAATAATTTTTGCTCATTCTTGTCCAATCTTGCCTTGGCGCAGCAGATGGAGGTGCCTTCCGTGGCATCACTCAGCGTGAATTTGTATAGATTCTCCGCATCGGCCACCTCCGAGCTGAAAGTGGCATTCAGCGTCCTTAGCGCATTTCCACTTTGGTTGAAAATTTTGCAGTTGATGTCCACCGCAATGTCACTCAGCAGCCCATCCTGCTCCTGGAAAATTTTTATTTCTCCATCCACCTGCAGCTTCAGTTTACAATCCATGCCTGGGCCGATGTCGACGCCGGCATCTATCTTGAGGATGGATGTATTCAGCGGCCCAAAATCTGTACCTTCTAGGGTGGCACCGATGACGATGTACTCATTGAGCCCAATTACTCCATGCACCGTGAGGCGTTCCATGGTAATCGGCACCGGAAGTTTTGGGTGTTTGAAGACGCTGGTGACCGCATACGCGTGCAGCAGTGAATTTTTTATGCGCTCGCACAGGTTGCGCACCATTGCATTGGGTGGAGTATTTTTAAGCGACACTCCGCCGTCGTTGCGCGGCATATAATTCATAAACAGCCCGTCCACCGCTACGTCTCGCAGCTTCAATTCTCCTGAAAATATAAATTCCCGCAGTGACCACGTGGCGGTAATGTCCGGAACGTTAAACTCCACGTCGCCGCAGGAGAATGCAATATTTTTTATTTTGGCGAGATTTGAACCAATCGACACACGTCCCACGCGCACGTCACTGAAATGCTTCCTCATGTGGCGCAGAAGAAACGCTCTCTGCACGGCGGGTGTTCTGATCGCCGCGACCGCCGCCACGACCGCAACGCAAAACAGCACCAGTAAAATTTTCAGTTTCCGCATAGAATATTAGGGCGGTATCACCGCAATGGTGGAAGTTTTACTATGGAATTTTTCAAATTTTCCAACGTTATTCCGAACTTGTGCATTACAGAAGACGCTTGTCCGCTGCACCCAAAATCATCCACTCCAATGGCGATGCCGTTTTGGCCGACGTACCTGTGCCACGGCATCGTGGCGGATGCCTCGATTGATATGCGCCCGCCACAGGATTTTGGGAGGATCATCTCCCTGTATTCCTCAGGCTGCCGTTCGAATGCTTCCATGCACGGCATGGAGACCACACGCGTCCCGGCGAAGTGTTTTGCCGCCTGAATTGCCAGCTGCAGTTCACTGCCGGATGCCAATACTATGCGCTCCAGTGGGCACGTCTCTCCATATGCCACGTAGGCGCCGCGCAATGCGCCGCGCACCTTTGTTTCACTGTCAACGGTGTCGATGGATGGCAGGTCCTGCCTCGACAGAATCAGTGCCGTCGGGCGCGTTGCGTTGGAAAGTGCCAATTTCCACGCTCCCACGGTTTCCCAAAAGTCGGCCGGGCGCACCACATCGAAATTCGGCATGCAGCGCAGTGCGGCGATTGTTTCCACCGGCTGGTGCGTCGGGCCGTCTTCCCCAACCGCTATGGAGTCGTGCGTCAGTATGAAAATTGTCCCAAGTTTTGCCAGTGCCGCGACGCGCATTGCGGCGCGCATGTAGTCGGAAAATACGAGAAATGTCGAGCAGGATGGACGAAATATTCCGCCGTAGGAAATTCCGTTCGAGATGGCCGCCATGGCGTGTTCGCGCACACCGAAGTAAATGTTGCGCCCGAGCGGATTTTCCCGCGAAAAATCTCCACCATTTTCTATGCAATTGCAGGTGGAGGAAAATAAATCCGCACTGCCGGTGACGATGCGCCTGTCGCGATCGGCGACTTTTTGCAGTATCGCACCCGCTGCGGCGCGCGTGGATATTTTTCCAGCTGGAGCGATGTCGGACAATTCGCAGCCGTCGAGGGCACTGGCGCCACTATTTTTCAGAAAAATTTTCTCCAAATCCGGATTTTTCGCGCGCCAGGCGTCGAATATTTTCAGCCACTCGGAATATTTCCGCTGCCGCTGCCGCCTCCTGTCTTCGAAAAATTTTCTAGTTTTTTCGGAAATGAAAAATTTCTCCAGTGGCAGGCCGAGTTTCCGCTTCGCCTCCGCCATGAACTTTGTTCCCGATGCGCCGTGTGCCGCGCTCGTGCCGGCGACTTCTCCGATTCCGAGCCCGATGATTGTGTCGGCTACTATCAATTTCGGGCGACCGGTGGAGGATGCCCTCGCCCGCTCAAATGTTCCCATGAAATCTCGCAGGTCATTGCCATTTGTCTCGAAAACGTCGAATCCGATGGCTTTGAACTTTTTTGGCGTATCCTCCGTCTGCGATTTTTCCAGCCGCCCATCCATCGTAATGCCGTTTGCGTCGAAAATTATTAGCAAATTATCCAGCTTCCAATGTCCCGCCAGCGCACACGCTTCGTTGGCGACTCCCTCCTGCAGACACCCGTCACCGCACAGGCAGACGACGCGATTGTCGATGATTTTGCGTCTCCCGCGATTAAATAGTGCCGCTTGCTTTTTGCATGACAGAGCCATGCCAACCGCATTTGCCACTCCCTGCCCAAGCGGACCAGTGGTGCACTCTATGCCAAGCGCCGCGTTAAATTCTGGATGTCCGGGCGTGATGCTGCCAAATTTTCTGAAATTTCCCATGTCCTCCATGGAAATTCCATAGCCGGCGAGGTGCAGCCATGCGTAGAGAAATGCGCTGCCGTGTCCGGCGGACAGAATGAAGCGGTCGCGATTTATCCATGTTGGGTGCGACGCGTCAAAATTCAACAGCTGCCCGAACAGCGCCGCTCCAATTTCGGCACATCCCAGCGGCATGCCGAGATGTCCAGAATTCGCCGCCTCAACCGCATCGAGTATGATCCCGCGTGACTCGTTTGCGGCGGACACCAGCGATTCATAGTCAATGGAATGCTTTGCCACTACCATGGCGCAAACGGTGTTTTTTTGCCCGCAAGTTTCAAGAGCAAATGCGGCACATTTCCACATCCGCTGCGCAGCGGCAGACGTTTTGGGAACATTTAACCTTTCGCCGCGAACATGACCACCAAATATGTCGCCACGAATGCGATGCCGCATGCCCTGCTAAATATTTTTTTTGTCCTGAAAATGCAGCAGCTTATTAGCGTTATGCACACCAGCGCTAGCGCTTCCGGTAAAAAATTAATGTCCGCCAAATATATGGGGCGCACGGTGGCGCAGATCCCAGCCACTAGCATCAAATTTATCAGATTGGATCCGACTATATTCCAGCAGCAGATGTCGTGTCGATGGTGTTTGGCTGCCACCGTGACGACGAAAATCTCAGGCGCACTTGTGCCAAACGCAACCAGTGAGAATCCAACGAATGTTTTTGATACCGCGAAAAAATCAGCCATTCGGCAGCATGATTTCACGGCAAAATGCGCACCGAAGGCGAGCAAAATGGTGGAAAACACAAAGGCGCAAATGCCCTTTTTTGCCGTCCAGGTTTCGGAGCAGCGGATAAAAATCTCATTCCCGCCGCATTCGGATTTCGCACGCTTTTGGGAAAATGTGAAAAATAGATACGCCGCGAATGCCGCCAGAAACAATATTCCGCTGCGCCGTGACATGCCGCCACTCAGGCAAAATAAAACGAATAGTATCGTCAGCGCGAGGAGAAGAGGGAATTCCACCTTTGCAATTTTTTTCGAACATTTAAATGGGGACACCAGCGCTGCAACTCCAAATCCAAGCGTCAAGTTGGCGAAGTTACTGCCGAGAATATTTCCCACCGAAATGCACGGCTGATCGGACAATATTGCCGTCACCGCCGACACGAGATCCGGCGCTGACGTTCCGATTGACACGAGAAATATTCCCGCTGCACCCGCCACCACCGGAAATCTGCGCGCCAGGTGTACCGCCGAACTGCAGAGCAATTTTGCGCCACCCGAAAGCAG
>JAITRI010000077.1 GCA_031288455.1 Puniceicoccales bacterium | reverse complement strand
AGAGTTCATCATTTCAGAACCTGGGCAGAAACTGCTCACCTTCAGCATCGGCGCGCCGGGGGGACCAGAAAAAACCACCATGAGGCGCGGAGCGATTTTGCGCACCATCTATTGCGACAAGGAGAACGACCGCTACAGGTGTGACCCAACCTTTAATCCCTATGAGGCGGCTGGATCATTCGTCATACACGACGAGTGGACAATGGGAATATTCGGCGCAATCGGACAGATTATGAAAATGTCATTCATTGACATAAATCGTGAGCTTTCGGATGCCATGGCCGCCATCATAGCTGCGCGTGCGGAAGGAAGGCTGGAAGACGCGGAAAATGCCTATGCAACGCTGTCGGACGTGTCTCACATATCGCTTGACAATGTAAAATCGCGCATCATTCCCACCCTAACCAGTAAAAATATTCTGAAAATCTCAGCCATGCAAAACGAAATAAGAAGACACTTCAAGGCGCAGTACCTCGCGGCAAAAAAGATCGCCAATGGCGCAAAATGAAATTCCGCCGGCGCCCGTGGCGTTTACGCCTCCTGCGAATTCGTACCGCTTCGCGAACGGAGGTGTTCCGGCCACAGAAGAAGACCGGTGCCGAGCGCACCCATCGGCCAACTCAACGGCTACATCCCACATTCTCTGCGGTGGCAATATTTTTCCCATGAATCTTTTCTACGTAACTGTGATGCAAATGACAGTGACCGCAAGAAATATTCTGTACCAGGCGAAGATTGCTATGCCGTAGTGGGAGATGAACGCGATGAATAGTCTTATGGCGACGGCCGACGCAAAAAATGCGATCAGAATGCCGGCGAAGAATGTCTTTGCGCTCAGGCACAGCAGCATTATGTCAAAATCCTTCGCAAATTTGTATGCCACCGCGGCGCTGCACATGACGCATCCCAGTAAAAAGCTGTATTCCGCCGCATCTGCTCTGCGCAGCCCGCTCCTGTACCCGCCCACTACGGTCGTCATGGAGCGACTGATGCCAGGAATTAGCGACAGACACTGCCACAGGCCGATGTGAAAGCTTTGCCTCACGCTTAAACTTTCAACGGTGTCGTATCGCTTCGCAAAATTTTTGGAAGATCTCCTGCCGTAGGCGGATTCTGCGAATAGCATGATGATGGCCCCAATTGCCAGAGCGATGGATACGACTGTCACATTATACAGTGTCCGCTGCAGAATGCCATCCGCGAAAAGTCCAATGACTGCCGCTGGAATGGCGGAAATTATCAGCCGCAATGCCAATTTTCGGCCGTGGCCATTGTGCCCAAACATGCCCAGTGCGATGTCGATGAACCTCCGCCGGTACAGGACAAGAACCGCCAGAATCGATCCAATTTGGAGCATGCAAAAATATGAACTTTTGGCATAGGCTTTCATCTCGGCGCACGCGCCGCTGTCGCGCGCCATTTCAGCATCGTTTCCCAAAAGAAACCTGTCAACGAGTATCATGTGTCCTGTCGAAGAAACCGGCAAATATTCCGTTATCCCCTGCGTAATTCCGAAAATTATCGCCTCTTTTTTCGTAAAAGCTTCATCTGCGAACAGGTTCATCTGCGAAATCAGCAGAAGTGCAAGCGTGTGGAAAAATTTTTTCATGGGTTATGTCCTCTGGCGGAGAGATTTTAATTTGTCTGCTATTTCGCACAGCGTTTCAAATTCCACGCCGCTGCGATCTGTCGAATAGCAGGCGTCCAACAATTCTGTTATCTGCAGCATCCAATGTAGGTCGTTGCGCGACAATTTACCATCATCCGCCACGGCAGTCAATAGCGTTTCCCACGCGACGTTTTTTAGTGCGCCGATTGCTCCGCTTTCGGAGAACACAAGACAATACATCGCCGCAATTTCCATGTGAAGCGATCTGTCGATCCCAACCGTTGAATAGAGCCGCTCCAGTATCATCTGCGCACGTTCGACGAATGGCGATCCCTTCCCCTTCTGCGCAAAAATCGATTTCGCCAGGCAAAATTCCGTGAAGTGTGATCTCCTGTCATAGGGGAAATCATTCAGCAACTCCTCGTACACCAGCTGCGCCTCGCTGAACCTTCCACTGGCGCGCAGCAAATCCGCGATTTCCAACCGCGCCGCATACACGATTTCGTGGGAACTGTATTTTTTCACGAGATCCGACAGCTGTGCTATGGCCGCATCGCAGTGCTGCATGCCGAGGGATTTGTAATATTCTGCGCACCTGTAGTAGGCAAACGGGGAATATTTGCAGTCGGCGCCTGCGCATTTGAAAAGTATGCGCTGCGCCTCTTCCGCATCTCCGATCCTATGGAAATATTCCGCCTCCTCAAAGTATGACAGCATAGCCGTTTCATGGTCACGGTAGTCGGCGCGCAACTGCTCAAACGTCGCACGTCCATCGCTTTCATTTTTCAGCTTAAATTCACACGTGCCCTTTATGAATAGCGCCTGACTCACCATGTGTGCAATCTCCGACGAATTGCTTTTTGCCGTAAAAATTTTACAAATGTTTGACGCCACCAGGTGCGCCCGCTGATAGTTCTGCTTCGAAAACATCGAGTGTGCCTGCAGCAGATAAAATTTCACCAGGTAGAGCGTCTGCACGTGCTGCGAATGGGTGTCCAACAGCGCCGATAGGTAATCGATGGCGTGATCCGGATTTCCGGCGCCTATGAGCGCGTTGACGTACAGCAATTCCGCGTGCCATCTGTATTCCGTGAGCATGTCGTGCGTGCGCCTGAAATTCTGCAGATGCTGCTCCGCTGAAGCCACTCCGCCGGATTTAATTTTCGCCTGCACCAGCTGGCAGAGGATTTTATCGTACTGCATGCCGTCCAGATTGCTCTTCAACACCTCCTCGTACAGATGGGAAGCGATGTCATAGGCCCCGCTCAGATAGAACGCATTTCCTATCTGAATGTTCACCGTCGCGATCTCCCTTTCGTCGGTGGCCATGTCGCGCATCTTTCCGAGATAGTGTGCCGCCATTCTGTAGTCCTTTGGGCTCTGCTGCAGCGCCAAATAGGCGAGTGCCCTGTACATGCTTCCCACGCAAACGTCCTTCGGGAATTGCAGTATCATTTTTTCCGCAGTTTCCTGCGCCGCTTCCAGATTATTGGAGTCGATTGCGAGTCTGATTTTTGCAAGCAGAATTTGTCTGCCGATTGCCCTTGGGGCACTCTGCAGCTCCTTGCGCGATAGAATTCTAAAAATTTCCATCCGCTGGGTGGCATTTTCCGCCGATGAAATCAGCAGCTTCAGCGTCTGTTTTTTCAATTCGTCATTGGCGGATGACAGAAGCAAATTCACCGCAACATTTAATCCGTCCGGCGTTAGCAAGCCTCCGGCGAGCGCGCAGTATAGGCGCAGCGACTGCAGCGACTGCACGTCTGAATCCTTGACCCCGGCGATCTGGTCCTCCAGCAACTCCTTCGCCCGCTGATTGTGCCCGGTGCGCAGCAGCAGCAATGCGTGTGCCTTCGCAAATGGATAGCCCCTTTGAAATTTATACTTTCTGTGCAGCGATTCCACGGTCGAAAGCAAATGTTCCAACTCCGACGCGTGTGACGGCGCGTGCAGCATAAATTGCACGGAAAATGCCTGTATTTGCGCCGCCTGATCCGTTGATGTTGCCAGCTTACTTGCCTTTTCCAGATTGTCCGCCATGGCGCCGAGATCTCCCCCAATTGCGAAAAGAACACTTTTTATGGCATGGTACCACGCCAATTCCGAGTCATCGAGCGTCTTTATGTCCGACTTGAGGAGAACTTTACTGGCGGTTGGAAAATCGCCCCTGAAGCACGCCACCATTGCGGCGCAGAGGACGAATTTGCTCTTCAACTTCGGCTGAATTTCAGCGCTAATAAGCCGTAGAATTGCGTCGAATTTGGCTGACGCTTCCGAAAAATCTCCAGTCGCCAGACAGGATTCAATCAATCCAATGAGCGCCATGCATTTCTGATCATTGGACAAGTTTTTCACCTCAAATGCTTCCCCAAAGAATCTTTTGGCGAGAGGAAAAAGTCCTATTTTATGGGCGCCATTGCCGCTGGTCACAAGCGACTCAAAATCGACCGGCATCACGGCGCCAACGGAGATAAACTTTACACCATCGTCGACGCCGCGCGCAGAAATATCATCGCAGAGCGCATCGCCCATGAAAATCGCGGCGATCGCGGCGATTTTCAGAAATTTACTTGCTATGCGTTCCATCGGACAATTATTCCACCGTTACCGATTTGGCGAGATTGCGCGGCTTATCTATTTCGCAGCCGCGCGCCTTTGCAATGTAATAGGCGAACAGCTGCAGCGGAATCGTCGTCAGTATTGGCTGCAGCGCAGCGTGGGTGTCTGGGATTACGATTAAATCGTCGGCACATTTGCGCGGGATTTCATTTCCCTCCGACGACACGACGAGTACGCGCGCTCCACGGGCACGCACCTCCTGAATATTGGAAATCGTTTTCTGCAAAATGTCACTCTGCGTCGCCAGGAAAACGCAGGGGCATTTGTCCGAAATCAGCGCGATTGGGCCGTGTTTCATCTCGGCGGCGGGATACCCTTCCGAATGTATGTAGGAAATCTCCTTCAGCTTCAGCGCGCCCTCCAGCGCGATCGGGAACATCAACTGCCGCCCGAGGAACAGCATGTGCTCATGGTGCGCATATTTCTCGGCAATGGCGCGTATTCTATCGCCGCTGTCCAAAACCTGTGAAATCTTCTGCGGTAAATTCACAAGCGCCTGCACGAACGATGTCCCCTCGTCGAAACTCATGTCCCGCAATCTCCCAAGCAGCAGCGCCAACATCGCCACTATGCACAGTTGCGCCGTAAATGCTTTTGTGGATGCCACCCCGATCTCCGGTCCTGAGTGCTGGTAAATGCCGCCGTCGGACTCACGCGCAATGGTCGACCCGATCACGTTGGTTATGGCGAGCGTCATGTATCCCTTGCGCTTTGCCTCCTGCATCGCCGCGAAGGAGTCCAATGTTTCCCCGGACTGCGAAATTATGAAGACCAGCGTATTTTTTTCCAGCGGAGCGTTGCGGTATCTGAACTCGGATGCGTATTCCACCTCGACTGGAATTCGCGCGTATCTTTCGATCAAATATTCCGCCACGAGGCAAGCGTGCCACGCCGTTCCGCAGGCGCAGAATACTATTCTGTCGATCTGTCGCAATTCGCGCGGCGACAGCTGCAATCCTCCGAATTTTGCGGTGCTCAGATCATCGGAAAATCTTCCGCGCATGGCATTGGCGAGCGACAGCGGCTGTTCGTAAATTTCCTTCAGCATGAAATGCTCGTATTCGCCGAGCGAAACGTCTTCCATCCGCCAGTCCAATTTGCATCTCACGGCGTCGATCTTTTCATTTTTCATCGTCGTGATGGAAAAATCAGATTTTGTGAGAAGCGCCAATTCTCCATCGTTCAGATAGACGACATTTTTCGTGTGAGCGGCGATGGCACAGGCATCGCTGGCAATAAACATCTCATTTTCCCCTATTCCTATCAGCAGCGGAGAGCTTTTGCGGGCCACCACAATTTCGCAGATATTATATTTGCAGAGCACGGCAATGCCATACGTCCCCCTGACGTGAAGCAGCGCCTTTTGCACGCTGCGCAAAAACTTATCTCCGCCATCCTGCTCCTTCCTGTAGTGATACTCGATCAGATTGACGAGCACTTCCGTATCCGTGTCCGAGTAGAATTCGTAGCCCCTTTCGTCGAGAAAAGTTTTTATGGATTCATAGTTTTCGACGACGCCGTTGTGCACGAGCGTGAATATTCCACCGAAACTCACGTGCGGATGCGCATTTTTTTCCGACACGCCACCGTGCGTTGCCCACCTGGTGTGTCCAATGCCGGAATTGCCGAAATTCATCGACTGTTCGACGGCATCCGATAAATTTTTCACACGTCCCAATCGCTTCAGAATCGTGAAACTATCGCCTTTCAATCCCGCTATTCCAGCGGAATCGTAACCCCTGTACTCGAGGCGTTCAAGTCCATCGATGAGAATTTGAGCGACATCCTTGTCCCCGATATATCCGATGATGCTGCACATGACAGCCGTCATACTTGCCAGTGACATGTATTTTGCGAGAAAATTTTTACATTACACCGCAGACGACGGAAAAATCTTTTCAAAACATAACTCGCAATTATCTAGTGTGTGATGCGACATTTCATAACCGTTGCCATCGACGGCACAGCGGCGTCCGGGAAAACTTCGACGGCATTAAAAATAGCGCAAAAATATAATATGCTCATGGCGTCGACGGGCCTGTATTACCGCGCCATAACTCTGCATCTGCTGCGCTCCGGTGTGGAAAGTGGAGATGTCGATGCGGCGGTTGATTGCATCGAACAAATTTCACTGGGCACTGAAATCTCAGGAAATATTTCACAATTGACCATAAACGGTGACATTTTCGACGAGCACAGTTTGCGCACGGGTGACGTGAATGAGGCGGTTGCGGTATATTCATCCATTGGAGAGATCAGAGATTTTCTGTTCGACTATCAGCGGTCACAGGTGGATATCGCCAGACACAATGGATTTTCCGGACTGGTGATGGAGGGGAGAGACATTACCAGTGTGATTCTGCCGGATGCGGATTTGAGATTTTTTCTCGATGCCAGCGTAGGCGAACGTTCGCTGCGCAGAAAAAATGACAGCGAAGAGGATTACATTTCCGCCCGCGATAAAATAGACAACAGGCGTGCGATCTGCGGCGATGGCGTCATGAAAATCGACACCGGGGCCAATGATTTGAACGCCGTCGTTGCGGAAATTTCATCAAAAATAGACGCACTGCTGGAGGAGAGCGCCAGAAAATCCCACTGAATATTTCACACTTCCGCGACTGTGGTAGCATGTGTTTTGCGAAATTTTTCAATGACTTTACATTTTCCTTGACAAAATCTTTGGCAAATTAATCCTAGATTGGCGTAGGCCCGTGGCGCGGAAATGCCACGTGCGGGCTTATTTTTCCTTCATCTAATTGTGTATGGTACTGTGCGACACTATTTTGTGTCGCACTCTATCCTAGATGCCAGTGACAAATGTCTTCCATTGGCTTCCTTCATCCGCTGCGGAAGAACTGGCGGTGCAGCCCAACGTTGAGGTGAAAATGTAAAAATTTGGCACAGCGGACTCTAATGCGCCATTCGCCTGAAAAATTGCGCCATTCGCCTGAGAAATTCCAGAACGGTTCGCGATTCACTCTCCGGCGCGCATGTCATTGTTTTTTATGCTTTCGCAGTAGTGCTGCAGAAATGCCTCCATAAATTCCTCCATGCGCTCGACTTTTTCCGCATGAGCGGCGTCATTGGCGAGATTTTTCTCCAGAAGGAAATCCGATCTTTTAAACAGTCCGACGACATTTTCGCCATCGAATCTGCAGACATAGTCATCCCCTATGAGCTGATAGATTCCGTCTCTGTGGCCAATGGCAAATCGCGGCGCACTTTCGTCAAACAGGCTCGATCCAAATGAAAAATAATTGTGTTCGCTCCCGACGAGATCAAGGACTGTCGGCATGATATCTATTTGCTGAGCAATTTTTTCTGACTTCCCGACCAGTTCGCCACTGGGATCGAAAAATACTATGGGAATGGAATATGCGCCGAGCGTATTTTTGTAGTAGCTCTGCTGTGGAGTGGATGTGTGGTCGGCGACCAGCAGAAATATTGTATTTTTATACCAGTCCATCTTTTCCGCCGCTTCGAAGAACTTTCGCAGCGAATAGTCAGTGTATGCGATCAATTCACGCAGCGGCTCACTGCCACTTTCCTTCGGAAATTTCCCATGCAGTCTCGTCGGGTATAGAAATGGGTGGTGCGACGACAGCGTGAACAGAACCGAAAGAAATGGCTGCTTTGCGGCATTTACCTTCCTTGCCACAAACTGGAAAAATTCCTCATCGTAGACACCCCATCCGCTGACGTCGGACGATGGCCCATCGTAGTCATCTTCGCAGTAGTATTCCGCGATGCGAGCCTTGCTGCGGACGCTGTTGAAGTGGCAGGAATTTCTTTTTCCGCCGTAGAAAAACATTGTCCCGTAGCCGTCCTTGGCCAACAGCAGCGGCAGCGGATCAATCGCATTTTCCACGTATTGGCTTACTATGTACGGGAAATTTGACAGCGGCGGAATGCCCAGCAGCACGGATATCAATGCATCCACGGAAGTGGAGCCATTGGCGAATCCATCGAACGCGTAACCCCTATCGACTAGGGAGTCCAAAAATGGCGTAAATGTTACATTCGGGAACTCTTTGAACTGTCTATCCAGCGCGCCGATGTGTTCCGCGGAAAAACTTTCCAGAATTATTATGAATACATTTTTGCCCCTAAATTTCGCCAGTGAATCGCGCGCAACACTCCTGTGCTTTGTGGAAAACATCGCCAGTCGAGGATCATCTTCCGCAAAATATTTTCCCCGCGGAAAATTTGCACATTTCACCGTGAAAAAGATATTGCAGGCGCTGTTATTGGCGATGCTAACTGTGCCCGGAGTTGGGGCGTAAATATTTACATCCGTCGACTTCAGCGGCTTGCGCTGCAGACCACCGCGTATGCAGATCACGAGCAGTGCGATGGAAATGAAAAAGCAGAAGAAATCCGACTTTTTCATTGGTCGCGGTTTTCCAATCAGGCTCAATTTGCGCGGAATGGCGCACAGCGCATATGCCAAAATCACTCCCGCCAGCGCGACGTACCAGTAGCGCACGAGCATGTCGAAATATACGGATGCACTTTCCGACAGCAGTTCCGGTTGCGCCAGCACTTCACCCCCCATTCTTCTGCAGGTGAATGAAAAATATTTGGCATCCACGACGTTGGCCAGTAGAGCGGCGAAATTGAGTGCAATGAACCACATTTCCGCCAAAATATTTGGGACCTTGCGGGCGCGCAATCCGAACGGCAGCGACCAAAATGCCCAAACGGGAGCATTAAAAATCGCAACTGTGATCGCGTCAAATCGCACACCAACGGCAAATGCTTTCAGTATGTTGATAGCAGATTCGCCAGAGAAAAATTTGCAGTTGCAGAAAAAAAATAGCAGCCGTGCGGCGGAAAATATGGCGAGGAGAGCGGCGAACTTCAGTGACAAAGTCACCCAATGGTTCCCCTGGGATTTTTCTTGTTGCGCGCGCAATATCATTCTCTACAGTGCGCAGCAGCATTAATAAAAATAATTTTCATGCAAAGGAAATTTTTCAGGAAATTTTTCAGACTATTTATAGTATTTTTCTGGCGCTACGTCGTTAATCCGCTCAGCTACTCCATCAGTGGCATGCGGTTCATGCGCCACGAACGACCATTCAGGATGGAGCTCGTTTGCGGAATAATCGTTCTTCCCGTCTGCTTTTGGATTTTTGGGTGGGGATGGGAACTGCTGCTGCTGACTGTGGACTTTTTCATACTGCTCATAGCTGAATGTCTAAACACTGCCATTGAGTCCGTCGTTGATTTTTCGGCGCAGAGCAGAAGATTTCCGCTCGCAAAAAAGGCGAAGGATACCGCCAGTGCCGCCGTTTACATCGCCCTCTGCAATGCCATAGTATCCGCGACTTTCCTGCTGTCGTTTCGACTCTTCGGCACGCACTTGAAATAATTATTTTTCTGCGCTGACGTCGCAAAAAGATCGATGCTTCGCACGGATAATGCGATCGGCGTACCTAAATTTTCATCAGATCTGAGCTTTTTAGGTGCAAACTGTCATCAATTTCCCTGATGGCGGCATCCGTTATTCCCTGGATTTCTTTTTCCAGGCGCTTCAAATCATCCTCCCCAATGTCTCCATCTTTTTTGGCTTTTTTGAAGATTTCTATGGTGTCGCGGCGCACTGCGCGCACTTTTATTCTTCCGTCCTCCGCCATGCCATTGGCAACTTTGCTCAGCTCCTGTCTGCGTTCACCGCTCATCTCCGGCATGACGCAGCGGATGATACCACCGTTCACGAGCGGAGTCACTCCAAGATTTGCCGCGATGATCGCCTTTTCTATGGCCCTAACGCTGTCTCTGTCCCACGCTTGAATTTGTATGGTTTTGACATCGGGAGTCGTTATGGCGGAAATCTCGCGCAGCTTGGAAATTGTCCCGTATACTTCGACCGGAAGATTTTCCACCATGCCCGGGGACGCCTTGCCGGTGTGCAGCGAATTGAATTCCGCCAGCGTATGTTTCACGGCGACATCCATCGCCGCCTTTGCCTTTTTTATTTCTGCATTTGTGTCCATGTGATTAGATTCATGTGAATTCGAAAATTTCTAGTGGTTTGCTATGGTAGTTCCAATTTCTTCTCCCAGCAGCGCTCTGCCGATGCTCTTGAGATTTCTTTCGGCGTCAACGATTACTATGGGCATGTCATTGTCCATGCACAGCGAAAATGCCGTGGAGTCCATGACGTTCAAGCGCCGCAGAAGGACATCCTGGAATGAAATTTTGCTGAATTTTTTCGCATCGCCGTGCACCTTTGGGTCCTTATCGTATACGCCATCCACCTTTGTTCCCTTAACAATGACGTCCGCGCGCAACTCATTCGCTCGCATGGCGGCGGCGGTGTCGGTGGAAAAAAACGCATTGCCGGTTCCGCCCGCCAGCAGCAGAACATTACCGTCATCCATCGATTTCTTTGCGTGTCTCACGTGGTATGTTTCGCAAACACTGACCATTGGCAGCGCTGAAAATACTTCCGCTGCAACGGATAGCGTCCGCAGACAGTCGGCGATGGCAATCGCATTTATCACGGTCGCGAGCATGCCCATGTAATCGACGCTGATGTGGTCGTAGTCCACGCATATTCTTTTCCCAGTTCCACGGAAAATATTGCCGCCTCCTATGACTATGCCGATGGAAATGCCAGAATCACGCAAGTCTTTTATTTCACTGCACAGCGCACGGACGATGTCGATGGAAATTGTGTCATCTCCGCGTCTCAAAATTTCACCGCTGAACTTTACTATCGCTCGCCTGTACTTCACTTCCTATCCGCAGCAAGTTTTTGTCTTCTCCAATGGCGTTGTCAATCAATTAGTGACTTTATTGGTCTCAGTCCACAAAACTCGTGCAATAAATGGCGAAAACGCGCGGAAAGCTAAATCAACAATGCGCTCTCATTCAATAATTTACGGTGGATGATGGCACATCATCCACGCTTTCTGAACACATGGAAATTGAGCCGGTGCACTGGTGCGGCAAAGCCAAGGTGTTTAGTGGAAAATTTTTGCGCAGCGCATTTGCTCTTTGGCTTGTCCACCGGGAAAATTTTCTTACACTTTCCCAAACGGTGACAATGGGCACGAGAGAGAGTATCGGAGTTTCAATGGATGGACGCAACATTTTGCCAAGTGCCAATGAAATTGAAGCGGCAAAGAGTGAATTGTTGGCAATGTCCAGCGGTGGAATGCACGGTGGCGCAGTTGACATTTCCCACGCCGGCGGCGGAAATTTTCAGCGTGCAAAGTGCAGAGCGGACGAGAGAATAGAAAATTTTTGTAGAAAATATCTTGGCGATGTGGATGCTCCGCGTGCAATTCTGCCCGACAGAGATTTCATCTGCAGCAAGCACGGCATCGCAAGAATATTGTCGCTTCCGGAAAATGGCGATGAATTTCATTCGGAGTACGTGGATTCCTATGGAACATTCAACGGAATTTTGCACAACCCATCCACAGACAAAAGAACGACGAAGGATGCTTTTCACATTGCCGCAGGGGGGTTGCCGATTCCACCCGATAAGATGGAAGTCCCCAAGTCCGCATTCGCAAAAATGCTGAAAATCGCATTTAGTCCGGACGAGGAAATGCTAACTCTGCCGTTCACATCCGCCGAAAAATATCCGGCAAAAGTCTTTGTTTCCAATTACATGAAACCGGTGGTCTGTCCGAAAATAAACGGCATACACCAGGAGCGCAGAATGGAAATAAGATTTTTTGTTCCCGGGAGTTTGATTAGCATTTTGGACTGCACAGAGAGTATTTTTGGAAATGCCGGATCTCCATTTTTACCGGAGAATGATGCGGCGTTGGATCCTCTGGCGTGGACTGGGCACACCGGATGCATAGTGTTCGCGCCGCAGCTGCGGAAGTGCACGAAAAAATCTCTGGGACTCCCAAATTTTACACACGCAACGGAGCGGCAGCGCGCCGAGGGGATGTGTTGGAAAAGTGATGGGGAATTGTACCACGACGGACGCCCGTTTAGAATAATGGCGCGCGATGGCGGCGGCGTCATAGTTTCGATAGTTGCCGACAGCTACAGCGGATACGGGAAAAAGGAGATCAAGTCGCAAATGTCCTATGCCGCAAATATGCTTGGAATGTGCGAAGAGGAGCACTCGGGCGGGGCTCTTGTTTTTCTGCGGCGCGATCTGGGCGACGAATTCAACCACGCGCGCGATCTTGGCGGTGAGCATAATTTCGAAAACACAATAAATTGCTGCGCAGAGTCAATGGAGCTGAAGGATGGATTCGCCATCGATAAAAATTTCGCGAATATCGTGTATTTGCCGGAATACGCGAATTTCCGGCTGCCGGAGTTGACGATCTCGTGGCGCGAAAATGGAAATGAAAAAAAACTTCCCATCGAAATCGAAAAAACATACGTTCTTCCATCCGGCTACAGAGTTAATTTGGAAAAACCGGATGGACGCGGCGGACGTTGGAAAATGGTGGGAACCGCGGCATCGGGAATATTTTGCTACAAACCGGCGACGGTGTCCGGCGGCGGGAAATCAGAAATAGCAAAACCCATAGGCGAGTTCATTCTGTCGGGCCCGACGATAGTTCACTCATTCGGCAAAGATCGCGAAATGGCGAAGCAAATACTGGCCAAAGATTTTTCCATGCGCTTCAGGGATAGTTCAAAGTGCGACGATAGAAAATTGTTGGACGTGAGCAGAAGTCTCGGAAGCGTCATCAAGTTGATGACTCCAAACGAGGCATATTTAGATGCATACAACGGCTGGCTGAAAACAATCCCGCAGCACGTGTTGGAGCTGATCTTTGCCATAAAACGCTTCAGTCGGGACTTCGGTGGCGACGATTGGCAGCGTTTGTTTTCCGTCGACCAAATAAACGGCGAGTGCGGCAATGAGCTGCGCTACAGAAATGAGAAATTATTTGAACACTACTTGCGCATTGGATTCGATTCATCCGGCCGATGGCGCCTGTTCTCGCTGCGGGATGACTTCATTCCGTCGGTGAAATTTCAGCTGGCGGACGACATAACCGCAGCGGCGCTGGTTCCTGCGGAAAACATCCCACACCTGCCGCCCAACTGCCAGAATAAATCCGCTAAGGTGGTGCACAACTGCGAATATCGACTGTATCAGCGTCCGGATGAAGCGGTATCACCGGGATATGATCCCGGCAGCGAACGCGACATGGCGGGCGAGAATATTTTCACCTGCAATTTCAAGGCATTGTCAAGGGACTATGTGCGCCACATGATGCGCAATCGCATAAAATTTGAGACCTATTCTGCTCCAATGAAGCGCATGCTCGAATCATTTGTGGACGGTGAAAATTCTCCACGCTACGCCGTTTGTCCATCGGAATTGCGCACCATGGACGACGGAAAAATGAGTAAAAATCAGAGATATTTGCAGAACAGAAGCGACATTTGCAATGAATTTGATACGCATCTGGCGACGATTTCCATGAAACTTCACAAAAAATTCCGCGGAAATTTCTCAGCAGTTGATTCGCCGGTGGATGCCATCCTCTCCGGCCGCAGAAATAATCCGCCGGAGGACGGCGTGAAACCTCTCTGCGTCTACGGGCCGCTCCACTACATGGACATTCCGGAATTGTTTCTGGAATACATGGCAAGCGTGACCGGGAAATCTCCATCAACGACGGGCGCCGGACTCGAGGGCGCCATGACAAAAGGACCGTTCAATGGCATCAGTGCCGTCTATGATCTCAGCAATGCACTGCTGAGCTTCATTCTCTCCGGCTATGCCGGGTTTCTCTCTTCCGCAGGATACGTTGGCCCATACTGCAAAGTTGACCACGACATCACATATCTTCTGCCGGAAATTTGGTGCAGAATGAGTGCGCAGGAGCGCGATCCAAAGTTTCTGCTGGAGCACAAATATTTGGAGCGCTGCGAAAATTTCTACTGCGGCGAGCGTTTGGTGCAGGCGGAACGCCTGGGTTACAGGATCACAAGGAAATTTGTGCGCGTGTTTGCCGCCCGCGTGTTTGCATTTCCCGACACCATATTCACCGATGAGATGCTGCGTCCGGAAATGCAGGATGTGGAAATTTTCTCCGAAAGCATGGACACCATCGTCGATGCACACAGGCGCGCGGCGGCAATGATAGTCGAAACCGGGGATCTTGGCGGAGCGATCCCGCCACTGCGCGCACTGCTTGACATTGCGCTGCACGGGAATTACAGCGGCATGTCACTGCGCGATGGAAAATTTAGGGCGATGTTCGCAAGGGACAGCGTAATCGGCAGCGACTGGTACGGCGCCAGACTGGAAGCGTACCGATCGTCACAGGTGGAGCATCTGTCGAGGGGACTTGACTACGTGAGAAATTTCAGGGCAACGGTCGCCGATCCATCCGCCTGTGGCATCGATGTCGCAAAGCGGGAGAGTGACATACTTCGAGAATTGGAAGAGATGGCGTCACAAAATTACACCCATAGACTAATCGGAACGATTGGAAAATAAGCGCAGCGTCGGAATTATCCGCCATAGGCGCAAATTGACTCTATCTTCCACCTCTCGCGATTGTCATCGGAGACCGTCTCAACGATGTCATTTTCCTTTTTCCCAAGCAGCATCTGCGCCATGTTCGCCCTGTAGGAAATCATGTTCTTCGCCGGATCACTGTCCCATGCTCCGAGGATCGTATATTCTATGGACTCTCCAGATTCGACTTGCCGCAGCTTCACGACGGACCCTATGGAGACCATCGACGTGTCGACGCTCCCGAAGTCCACCACCTGCGCCATGCGCAGCTCCTCCTCCAATTGCACCTTGCGCGCAAGCAATGTTTCCTGATCCTGCCGAGCCATTTTGTACTCGGAATTTTCGCTCAAATCGCCGTGTTCCCGTGCCGTTTCTATTGCCTTTTTGTTCGACGGGATCTTCTCCCTGATGAGAACGTCATATTCTCTGCGCTTCGCCTCCAGACTTACCATTGAAACCTTGAGTGAGATTTCCTGCGGCAATTTTGCATTGCTGCTGACCAAAACCAGCTCTTGGATGCCCGGGAATTCAGCTATAAATCTTGCCAGCAGTGATTTCTTTGACAAATTGTCTATGCCCTGATTAACCAGCAGCGTCTGCGCCAAATCGGCCGCCACATCATCCGCGGCGCTCGCGAGCAAATCGCGGATCAGAGTCCTGTCGTTGCAGAGGAGCTCAACCAGCGGAATTTTTTTCGATTTTCCAGTCCAGAGCAGCGCCTCATTGTCGATCGCCCAGAATATGGCGCGCAGCAACTCGTGGGACATCAGCTCCTGGGAAAATATCGCCTCAAATTTCTTGGCATGCCTATTTTTCACTATCCACTGCAGCAGCGACATGCGCAGGCTCTTTTCGCGCAACCACTTGGCAAACGTCGTGCGCACCGCATCCTCGCACCCATTATCCCTAAGATACACGATGCAATCGTTTGTCAATCTATCGTTGCAATTCTTTAGAATGCCGAAGCACAGCTTTTCCCACTCGTCCGGGAATACCCGCGTCACCAATTCGAGGAATGCTGTGTAGTAATTTGGCCGCAAATTGTCGCAAACTTTCGCCAAATTCGGACACTCCATCACAAGAGTTTCCAGTTTCGGCGACATGGCATCGATGTTCATACCGACCAGCTTGGCCATTTCATCCCTGATGACACACGATTCAAATCGTTCCGCTGCGGTGATTTTTTTCGTTTTTGTGGAACACATTCCGGCGAGGTCTTCGACAATTTTTGTTCCAAAATTAGCCAATGCCGGATTTGACTTTAGCAGCGACAAAAATTTCTCGGCGATCGAAATTTTTTTTTGCACATCGCGTCCGGACTCGAACTGCTGCAGCAACTGTTCCTCTTCGGACACCGGCTGGTCGCAGAGCTTCAAATGGGTAACATTTTTTTCCTCCAGCGATAGCCGAGGCTCCTTTGCGATCAATTTCCTTGTGACATTCCACCAGCGCTTAAAATTCTTTTCCTCGACAATTTCTCCGAATGTCCTCTCTATGTCTCCGAGGGACGCTCTGCGGTGCGGCATTTTTTCCAAATATTCGATCAGGAGCGCAATGGACGACTTTTTCATTTTCTGGCGAATGCCCTCCGGATCCTCATGGAACCTGACGAGCATGTCATCATTCTGTAAAATTTCCAATTTCCGAATGCAGAAAACGGGATCCATCGGGCGAGGTTCAGCGCTGCCGAATTCAACCATCAGCCGCGACTTGTCCGCATCGTATCCCATCAACTTTCCAATGCCAAAGGATCCATGCAAACAATACGCCCCGGGAACCATCTTTTCCAGATCAACCCTAAATTTTTCGAGCGATGGTGTGGCAACAATCAAACTATCTACGTCTCTCTTATCCATTGCAAATACCCACGTCCATATGCCATCCGATCAACAATGGCACAACAAACACTCTAGAATTTAGATTAAAAGCGTCGGAAAATGTCAAGCAATTTTTTCAAATGTCGGCAAAAATTTTAAACGCAGAAATTTCCTTCCGCGCAGCATAGCGCTGCACAGAATTTCACGGCGAAAGGAAATCATTCACCGACGCATTGGCCAAAAAATAAACCCATCCGCTGGACGAAAAAATGGAAGCATTCCACGGTTTGTATTTGGGCATAGAACACCTCCGTCCGCGAAAATCTCCGCATCCTGCGGATGCGGTGGTGGCTACGTCACTGTCCGCCTTGGGCATAAACAAAACAGCTGCAATCCATGCACGCAGCGGAAAGCCGCATCTCCGGCACCCCTGAGGTTCCCGGCGTCAGCTTACTTCCGTCTCTTTCCTCTAAAATAGCCATTATTATTTATTGTTGACATTTCATTTTCTTAGGGAAAATTAAGAAATATGAACCGATATGGAATCGCATAAAATCGACCAACCGGATTCCGATGCCCAAATCAGGGCCTATGCGGAATCACATCCCGATGGACATGTTACAATCGAGACCGACAAAGAAAAACAGACGATAATGGTAAATCACTGCGTAGTCGAATATTGCGCCAAGAAAAAAGATAGTTTGAAAAAACAGCTCATGGACAGCGCTTTATATGACCGTGCCGCAGTGATAATTGAACAGTTTGAAGCGAAACCCTTTGCTTTTTCGGGACATGCCATGGTGGATAGAATGCATGAATATACCTCTCCGCCATCGAATATCAAATTAGTCTATATGGGGGACGAGCGCATACGCCGCTATGGATTATTTCATTTCATGTTGGAAATTCTGCAATCTAAAGTCCACGTATCATCCGATGATGTGAGAACGCTTCGCAAAATGATGGATTGGATGCTTTTCATAATGGCAAGGGATAACACAATGCCTTCACAGGAATTAGATGACATAAAAAGATGTCTATTGGTATTACCACATAGTTCGTAACAACGAATTTGACGGAAAAGGGGAGATGGTATGAGTTCATTGTCGACGAACCATGTTATATCTTTGCCACAGCTAGAGCAAACAAATTGCATAGCAAATGGTGGCTCCACCCTTAAAGAGGAGATTGCTGACAAGCTTAGAATCAGCCCTGACGATGTGTTTAATGTCTTCGATTTGTCGAAAATCAAATCTGATTCCAGTCTTGAAAAAGGGCTTGTGGAATTGACTAACATACAAACTGGCTCTCTGCTTTTACAGAAAATCGTGAAATTGGCCAAAGATAATAGCAAAAAAATTTCACTTTCTTGCGATGGTCCCAAGTGTGAATTTAATCTCAAAGAGCTAAAATTAAGTATACCGGATGATGCCTTTTCTGATAAAAAGCATCCTTTTTTGGTAAAAACCGACGATGGCAATTTTGGCATAGTCAAAGTCGCCCCTCCGCCAGCCCAAGTACTTGCACACGAATTGGGTCATGTATTGCACTTTTTAGAGGCAGGTGCCGATGTTAACACTACGGAAATTCTTGAGAATAAAACAATGGAAATGCTTTGCGCCGAATATAGATATGGTCAAATATTAGGCGATATAAAGATTCAAGCGGATTCCTTTGGATACGACCCAAGCAACATGTCAGGAAGCGGAGCTGGCTTATTCCTTGATATGTGGAATCACGCTAATTACACGGAAATAATAAATATTTTGCCAGAAGAGCTATTTTTGGATAAAAGTGGACTACGTGACATAATTCCAAAAGGAACCACCATTAAAAAGCAGTGGGATCGTAGCACACAACAGGTAAATCTTCCACACATACCAAAAAGAGGATTCCGCATTTCCGATGGCATTATTTTGCGCGAAATTGTGGAATATCGCGCAAAGATCAAGATGGAACAACCAAAATTTTATGACTCGGGCGACGAGGAAATCGATGGCAACGCAATGGCTACCAATTTCATCGCCAGTAGACCAGAGTCGATA
>JAITRI010000066.1 GCA_031288455.1 Puniceicoccales bacterium | reverse complement strand
TTATGGCATTATAACTAACATAGCAGCTTATTCGAATAAAATTACAAGAAACATATCCATTGACGAAAATTGTTCAAAATGCTCCGTGACGTGTGAAGGTAGAACTGTGTCTACCATATCGTCATACGGTAGCAATAAACTCGAGATTGACAGTAAAACTGTGCATGTTCCTATTGTTGTGGAGCAAACTGTTGCATGCACTGCACCATTTGGAAAGCCGCAGAATCGACAGCTGGATGCAGGTGGCACTTCTCTGAGCATCTATGAGGGAATTGTTAAATCCGGCGATAATCTAATAGAAAGCTGCAATCCAGATCACCGGCCACCTGCGCCTGAAATTAAAAAGGGAAATTTGATTTATAAAGTACAGGCAGCACAGGCAAGTCCATTTTTCGACCCAGAATCCATTGCTAGCATGACGTTTGGAAACGATTGAACATCCTCGATCCAATGGCGATGTATGGTAGCAAATGCTAAGAGGGCGGCATGAAAGTGATAGCGCCACCTTTGGCGCTAACCCGCCAAAAAATTAACCGCGCAGCTGCACCAATTATCAGCCCAAGGCGCCACATTATAGTTCGCGGAAAGGTGTGCGCACGGTGCTGCGAAATCACATGATTCCACGCAATGGTGCCGTTGTGTGGCATAGTTTTATTGGGTGGAAGGGCTTATGGGATCAGCAGTATCGCCTCGTCAACTGTGGTGTTTCCGCGGCATGCCTGCGAAAATGCGTCCTGTGCCAGGAATGTCATGCCATCCTCGACCGCTATTTTTCGCATTTCCGATTCCGTTGACCCATTCACAATGGCCTCGTGAATTCTCTCGCTCATGCCGAGAATTTCAAAGACTGCCATTCTCCCGCGGTAGCCGACACCGTTGCAATGCTCGCAGCCGACGGCCTCCATGAATTTGCTATCCTCCGGGAGGTTGAAAACTTCGAATAGTCTGCACAATCTCTCCCGTTCCTCCGGATCATTGAATTTCTTAGACTCCCTGGCGCAGTGCGGACATAGTCTGCGGACAAGCCGCTGTGCACACACCATTTCCAAGGCGGACGCGATCATGTAGCGCTCGATTCCGATATCCTTCAGTCGGGTGATTGACCCGATGGCATCGTTGGTGTGGAGCGTGCTCAGCACCAAATGTCCTGTCACCGCCGCGCGGATCGCGATATCCCCGGTTTCCGAATCTCTGATCTCTCCCAGCATTATCACGTCAGGGTCCTGCCTCAGAATGGAACGCAGAATGTTGGCAAATGTCATTCCGATTTCCGAGTTGACCTGCGATTGGTTAGCCCCGGCAATGTCGTACTCAACGGGATCTTCGACGGTTATTAGGCGTATCGCCGGCGAATCAACATGTCGCAGGAATGATCCGAGCGTCGTCGATTTCCCCGATCCTGTCGGTCCTGTGACGAGAATTATTCCGTGTGGTTTGCCCAATGCCTTCTCCGTCACCCTCAGCTGCTGTTCAGTCATGTTCAACCCATCCAGTGACGTCGGAGCATGTCCTCCCTGCGTGAGCAGTCGCAAACTGATGCTTTCCCCGTATACGATCGGGAGAGTCGATACGCGTATGTCGATTATTTCTTTGGAATCTCTGAAGGAAATTTTCCCGTCCTGCGGGCGACGTTTTTCAGAAATGTTCAGATGCGACATGATTTTCAATCGCGAGATGATCGCCGCTTGAAATTTCACGAGGTTCTCCGGGACCCTAATGGGTACCAAATCTCCATCTATGCGATATCGTATGCGCAACGAATCTCTCTGCGGCTCGAAATGTATGTCCGTTGCGCGCGATTTCAACGCACGCCTGATGACATCATTCACAAATTTTACGATTGCCTCTTCCGCATCAGCCTCGGCGTTTTCCGATGATGGTTCGCGTTTTTTCGCTGGCTGTAAATTTTCGTCGGCATCAATGAATTCGAAGTGAATCGCCATTTCGCTCATGACGTCGTATGGAGTGGCCATGTACATCTTCGGATATTTCCCGCAGAACATCTCCACCTGCCGGCAAATTTTTTCCTCAACGGGCCAGCAGGTTACCATGCACAGCTCATCCTCCGAAGATTTTCCTTCATCGGCGATTGATTCTGTTGGAATGATGTAGTGTTCCGTGAAAAATGCAATCGGGATTTTCCCGACAACATCGTTTCTAAACATGAATTCCTTGGCAAATGGCATTTCGAGGACTTCAGCTAGCCACAGCGCCGCTTCGCGCTCATCGTCGCAATTCAATATTTTTGCCAGTGCCCCTACGCGCCTGTGCAGCGGCTCTGACATGATTTTGGCAAAATTTTCCTTTCCAAGTTCCGATAACTTTTCAGCAAGAGATGTCATCTTATGCCTCCAGTAGAATTTGCACCAGCGGTTTCTGCGTCCTGCAGAAATACTCCATAGGTTTCAATGGAAATTGGTGCATTTTTTAGGCGGACGGTGTGCTTGCTGCTATTTACGCCGACCGAACTAAACGTCAGCGTCTGGGCGACTTCATCGAACATGTGCACAAGGAACCCTTTCGATGAATCCCCGCGCTTGACCCATTTAAATTTTTGATCGGCGACGGAATATATGCTAAAAAATTGATCATCGCCGATGAAAAATGTCCCCCTAAGTTCATATGCGGCGTCAGCGGCTGACGCATTGTACTTAATTGGCGAAGCCATGCTTTCATCGCCAAATGGTGAATTTTCCGCGAGCGAATCAAAGTTTCCGCATTCGGCGTTCGCCGCTGCCAGCAGCGCAATTCCACATAACAATCCTAGCAGTTTCATGCTATCTCCTTCCTTCGCGCGCCTGTATAATGTTCATGTAATTGGCCATCGCTCTATCTTCATGCGCCTTTTTATCGGACTTATTCACTGTGCTGCGCACGCGGCGAGTGCCACCATTGTCTTTGTTTTTCGCCTTTGCGGGCGTGACCGCTGGCATTTTTTTGTTTAAACCAATTTCCATGCGCCGACTCCGCCGGTTCCCAGCATTCGTGAGTTTCTTTTGATCAGCGCGGGCGACATCGGCCGCACGTTCACTGCGCGACACGCGCGCAGGCTTCCGAACTCTTGCCGTCGGTTCTGCCGCCGGCACCTTTCTCGCCTGTGCCGCCCTCAATTCCCTCTGCTGGCGAATTGCCGCTCTGCGAGCATTATAGTTGTACGCATATTCCGGTTGGCCAACATCCTCCTCCTGCGGATATTCGCACGCGCCATCGTCCTGCTGATATTCGTACGCGTCCTCGTCCTGCGGACATTCGTACGCGCCATCGTCCTCCTGCGGATATTCGCATGGAATATCGCCGCGGTCACAGTAGCGCGAGTGCGACAATCCGTCGGCACGCCTATTTTTCCTTGCGCGCGCTCTCCGCTCTTCTCTTCTGTAGTGTTTCGGGCCAGGATGAATGTCGTAATTCGGATCCGATATTGTCAGCTCCGGCATCGGTGCAGTCGGTAAAAATTTCCCGGTTGCATTGTAGTGGTCCACATCCGGCTTCGCGAGTGACCCATCCAGAATTCGCTTGGCGAAGGACTCCTCGTTTGCGGGATTGGACACAATCGTTGGCTTGATGAATACTATCAATTCCGTCGTTTCTTCTATTCTTGATTTTGGAGAAAATAGCAGCTTCCCTATGATTGGAATGTCGCCCAATATCCACAGCTTGCCATCGTTGCGCGTCGTTTTCTTCTCCTGCAATCCAGCCAACACAACAGTGTCTCCGTCGCAGACGCTGACGAATGACATGGCTTCTCGCCTGGATGTGGTGGGCATGGCGTTGCCGCTGATTTTGATTTCCCCGTCAATTGTTTCGACGTTCTGTTTAATTTCCAATTGAATTACTCCGTTAATTCCAATCAGTGGCTTTACTCTAAGTTCGATCCCGATGTCCTTGTAGTCAACCGTGCTTTTCATCGCCGTGGCTCCCACTTCCGAAATATCAGATGTCACAACCGGTCTCGATTCGACGATTTTTATCAGCGCCTCGCGGTTGTGAGTTGTCACGATGGTCGGAGATGATAATACTTTTATGTTTTTGTCCTCGCGCGCCTTTCGAAAGATGGTTTCCAGCGAAAATTTCTTCAGATTGGCCCCAATGTTGAAAATTGATTGGGCGGCAGCGGTGGCGCTCCCAATTGTTCCATCACTCAATGCAAATGATCCATGGTGCACTAGCCCAATTTTATCGCCAGTGGCATTTCCGTGATTGCTTCCGCGAACTTCCTTATCGAAAATATTGCTGCTGTGCGTGTTGTGATCAAATGTGAAGGATTCCAATCCGGTGGCCTGTCCATTCGACAATTTCACGTTGACTATTATCACTTCTATCCTGACCTGATCGAGAAGCACGTCTATCTGATTCACGATGGATTCCACATGTTCGATGTCCTTCTGTGTCCCGCAAACAACGATGGAATTGCTGCGCACATCGTGCTCTATGGTCAAATTCTTGGAAAATTGAAACGGTGTGATTTCCTTTGCGAAATCCAAAGCCACACCTTCAACGGAAGGAGTTTTACTCTGCGAGTCTTTTGTGATTCTGCCGTTTATTACTTTGTTTAGCAGCTCCGCTATATCCTTCGCATCGCCATGTTTCACGCGGAATATTTTAGAAGTGATGACGGAGTGTTTTGGAATGTCCACCTTGCTCAGTATTAATTCTATGCGCTGCAGATTTGATATGGAATCCGTTATCAGTATGGAATTCGAATCGTCGAATACCACCGTCGACGATCTGTCGGCGTTCAGCAGCGGAGTTATCAGCGTTGAGAATTCACTGACCGGCAAATACATCAGCTGGAAAATCTTTGAACAGATTTTTTCGCTGGGTGTGGCATTCAGCAGCGAATGTTCTATGAAATGCGGCGATTGCGCCGACGCCGCCTGTGCATTGATCGCCTTCAGCAAACCATCGCCGAGTTCAACGATGGCAACGTTGTTTATGGCAAGAGCACTCTCGATGGCGAGGATCGCTTCCTCCTTTGTCATCGTGTGGCGTATTTGCAAATCTATGAAAATATTCTGCAGCCTATTGTCGCGGATCACCGGTTTGCCCGACAACTCCTCCAGCACAAATAGCACTTCGGCCAGAGGAGCTCCGGACAATGCAACATTTTTTACGACCACATTATCTTCTTCGCTACTATATTCCTCATCCGCCGAAATGAACTGCATTCCGAGAAGCAGAAAGACAAAAATTAATATTTGCTTTTTCATATTCTTCATCCCTATTCCGAGCTTAAAATTGAAACTACGCAGTAGGCTTCCAATTGTCCATGCGCACGCGCATTTATTCTTGCCTCTGGTATTGTGACGTTGCTGCCAATTTCACATACTGCCTCAAAAAATTTAACTAGCCTATTGAATCGGATATGGTTGAACGAGACCTTGAACCGAGAAACGGAAAATCCTTCCAGTTTGGTTTTTTCTGCCTCCTCCATCGTATACGCGGCCGCGGTTTTCGTCGCCGCAGCTTCGATTTTGGCGCATATTTTCGCCCTGTCGAATGCGTCGCTCGCACGCCCAGTTTCCGAAAAATTCTTTAGATCGCTCTCTATCTGCCGCGATTTTCCCTTCCACATCTTCAATTCGTTGGACAGCACGCGAATTTTTTCGATTTTTTTCACGGATCCACTCGCCAGCGGTATCATTGCAAATATCAGCGCCAGTGACATGACGCAGAGCAGTGCCAAAAAGCACGTCTTTTGGGCTATCGTTAGCGCCGCAAAATTTTTTCTAATGTCAAAATTTTTCACCATGGCTATTAAATGTTACTGTGGCGTTGAATGTTGTCTTATCCTGTGTGGACACTACGTTTGATGTCGCCACTGATACGATCGTTGGGTCACCATTTAGGGCACTCACGAATGCATTGAATGTCGCAATTGATGGACTTGTTCCGGAAATATCTATGCTTTTTGGGGAATTCGCATAAAATGTTGAAAATAGCAGTGACTTCGGCCGCACATTGTTCACCGCATCGAGATGCTGCAGGCAGTCGATGACGCCGCTGGAAAATGCGAACAATTCATCGCGCAGTGCTTCGCGCGCCGCAATTCGATTTATTTTCGGACGCTTATTATCCAGCGATGTTTTCCAGGCGTTCAGCATCCACGAACCGGTCAGCAGCGTTGCAAAGGCTAGCAGCAGTATGGATGCCGTCGAAATGATCGGGATTATGATTTTTCCATAGACCGCGTTTAACATTTCCGATAGCCTATGCGCGGATTTATCCACTTCTCCGTGCATTTCCGCCGTCCAAAAATTTTTGGAGAATAGCCTAATTTTTTCCCCGTCAATCGACAAATTCCCAGCGCCGTCAACGTCGAGCGTGGCAACTGTGTCATCCGATTTCAGCGGTGACGGGGCGATGTGTTCGCGAAAAAATTTCTCCGGGATCCAAAAATTGCATCCGGCCAACGTTGGAATTTCACTCATCAGTCGATTTTTCGATGCCACGAAGACGGAAAGTCCGCTTTTGTTTTTGCTCAGAAAGAATCCGGATACCATCTCTTCGCTCCTTCCCGGCAGGACACTGCCTATGGTAAGCTCCGCCATATTTTGGATTTCCTTTTCGTCGATTGAGTCACTGGGAAAGTCAATATTTTCGAAAAAAAAGTATCTATCGGCGATGACAGCCACTGTTCTAATGGCATTCGTTCCCATTCTTGAGTTGAAAAGCTTTGCGATTGCCCTAGCGAATACATTCATCCTTTGTGAAATTTTTTATAAAAACAAGAATATGTCAATTCATTTTATGAGCAAAATATGCAAAATGTTTATGGCGTGGCACAATTTGCTGTGGAAAATTTTTAAATTTGACAATCGCGTAATCCGTAAATATCCTCCCCCTTTTGGAGGATATATGGACATCAACGCAGAATTTTTAGTTAGCACACCGGATGTGACACCGCCACGGGAAGGAGTTAGCGGAAGTCCGGAAATTCATGGCAGTGGCGAATCGCAGACGCCGCCGTCACCGATCGCCACGGAGCATGAAATAGTGGACAATGGTGACAGCGATCGCCTTACGCCGGAAGATGGAAAAACGGGAAATTTGCCGCTGGAAAACCGCGACGCATCAGTCGATGAGCCGGCTGACGATATTCCAGCCAGCGTCCCGGAAGCGACCGATGGTGCGAATGTCGATGCTCCAGAGCCTGGCATTCAGCCGCAGGAGGTTGCCGGCGAGGAGCCGACTCCCATCACGGACATCGCCGAAGAAAATCCCAAACAAAGCGTGACAATTCCTTCGCTTCTCGAACAAATCGGGGGAGACGTGCGCACATTTCTTATGGGTTCATCCAGAAAGGAGATTCACGTTTCCAGATCCGGGAATAACAGTTGCGGCTTTGATTCGATCGTTGCCAATCTTAGGGAAAAGCCGGAACTCGAAGTGAAAGTTTTGAGGAAAAAAACACAGCTTCCGGACGGCATAATGTTCGAATCCGATCGTATTCAGGTCATTGCTGACCACTACGGCTGCCCATTTGCGATCATCACTCGCAATGGGGAACAGTTTGAATATGCAATTCCAGGAATGGACAGGCTAATACTAATAAGAAATAGTGAACAGGTGGACCTGTCGAGGAATTTCGCCGAATGGCTGTCCGAATACGTGTCCGCTTCGGAAAATCCCGAACAGCTCAATGCCGTTGTTGATGAAATCATTGGCAAAATTATTCCATTTTTACCGGCGGAATTTAACGCGAAGAGCGCCTCCGTCATCGACGTGTTAATTGGATTGCACACTGATGAAAGGACCATTGTGCTGCTGCACGAGGGACAACATTTCACTCCGGCGGTGCACAATGGAGAGCGGATTGATCTAAACAGCATGATCAGCGAAAGGCGCAGAAGGCAAGAGGAACAGCGGCAACAAAAGCAGGATGCGAATCCAACGGTCGGCCCATCTCCAAGTAGCGGCGGCAGTTCAGCGGGGCAGCCCACCTGGAAACCGCAGCAATCGATACCATTTGTGCATCCCAAGTTGGACAGTGGTGGGCATAATGTGAAGCGCCCACGTCCAATAGTGAACCGGAAATAGGGGAAAATCGTTTTATTTATGCCTCCGGTTTTGTTTATGCCTAAGGCGGGTAGGGGAGTAGCCCCTGCACCTCCGCATCCGCTTCGCGGATGCGGGCCGTTCCGCGCGTGAGCGCGGAAATCACCGGAAAACGAAAACTAAAGATAAAATCGTCGGAAAAACTGGAGACAAAGTCCCCGGGAAGTAAAAAACATTGGCGCCGAGGACTTCACTAAAATCACGGCGCCGGGAACTTTATGTGGACATGGTTCGACGGATAGCTACATTCGCATGCAATTCGCCCGATTGGAATGTGCACATACGCAATTCCATCATTTCCCTATTGACACTGCGCCAGCGTTACTATTTTCCGCAAACACAGCTGGTGGTTGTAGCTCAGTTGGTTAGAGCATCGGATTGTGGTTCCGAGGGTCGCCGGTTCGAGTCCGGTCTGCCACCCCAGCTGAAATTTTACGCCAAACGCAGCAGGATTATCCGAGCACTGCTGCGTTGCTGCAAGATATTATACTAGTGATTGCCCGCTATTTTCGCTAAAAATTTTTGGGAGCATTTCTTCTATATTTGGCATACTAATGCCATCATCTTTCGCCGCTTGCAGTAGAGCTGTTCCGCGCCTAGAGATTCGGTTCATATGAACTACTCTTCCTCCGAGAGCATTTACGCGTTCGATTCGTTTTTCGGTCAATTGTTGAATGAAGCCGTCGATATTTGGCGTAGAAATTTTCCCATATCCTTTAATTTTTTCTGCGCTTTTGATGAAAGCGTCAATCACCGGGATGTCGTATTTTTCGAAGAAAACTAATCCGAAACAGTCAAGAACAATTGCGTCATTTCCCATATTCTCGCCGGGAATGTTTTCATTTTTTACACCACTTGCACCGATGTTTTCCCCATTGCCGCCGTGCACGTTTTCGGATGATGAAATGCTGCTGGACGAAGAACTCGAACTGCTAGACGATGAAGAAGAACTGCAGCTGCTGGACGATGAAAAACTAGAACTGCCCCCATTCATCTGCCGTTCATCTTCTTCATTCAATTTCAAGCTCACATTAGGTTCACTCTTTTCAT